>JAQTTS010000397.1 GCA_028710655.1 Dehalococcoidales bacterium | reverse complement strand
AATTCCGACGTTGCCGCTACTGACTATCCTCATTCTTTCTTCTATTTCATCTGCTCCGGGATTACCATTATTTGTTCCAAAAACTAGATTTCCTCTTCCGGAATCTGTTCTGACGGAACCAATATATGAGGAATAAATAGTGCTTATTGCGCTATTAGAGAACCTTATTAAAGCTCCCTCCCCAGCAGTAGAAGTTGATCTTTGTAACATTAACTGATATTTGTTGTTGTTAGTGATGTCTAGAGATTCTCTTGGACCGGCTGTCCCGATCCCCACATTACCTGAGTTTCTTAGATACAACATATTATTAGTTGCGTTTGCTTCTATGGTTATTGGAGTAACGTCTGAGGTTGAATCGTAGAATCTTAGGGCATTAGCGGATGTTCCAACTTCCCAAACGCGGGCACTACCACCCTGGTCATTGAAAACTACTGATGAGCTGTTGTTTGAAGTGATTGTTAATTTGTTTGTGTCAGTGTTATTTCCTATCTCTAACTTGCTATTTCGTGAAGTGGTGCCGATACCTACGTTGCCATTATTTAATATAGTCAGTGCAGTTGTTGCTCCATTGTTACCAACTAAAGCTTGTATAGCAGGAGAGGTTAGGGTTCCATTTCCTGATGTGCCTTGCAGTTTTAAAATATCGGTAATAGCAGTTCCACCAATAGCAGTTTGACCACCTGTAACGCCCGCCTTAATGAGGTAGCGAGTATCGAGTTGAGCCTCTTTCCAGTCCTCGAGGTCAAGAATTAAATCGGTGATTGTTGGTTTTAGGCTCATGAGCATGAGTCGGGTGGGTCATCAAATGATAATGCGGTCGGATCAACCCAGGCAGTTGTCCAGCCGGATGTGCCGTAACAGTAAGCCCAGGCCGAGTCGTCGGTCGTGTCCTTGCGTATCACTTTCCAGTTTGTGCCGCCGTTTTCTTTAAAGCCCATATACTCGTAGTCGCCAGAGGTTTGCTTTCCCATATATTCATAGGCAATCTCGACTAGGCCATCAATAGCGGTAATAATGTCGTCCTGCTTGGCAGAGGTGGCGGGGTCAGCGGTTAGGTTGTCGGTGTTGGTCTTAATGTTGTCTAAAACACCTTTTGCTGTATCTTGTTTGGCAGAGGTAGCCGCCCCGTTGGGTAGGGCCGACTTCTTCACCTCTACTTCAAGACCATTCTCGCCGACCGTGGCCCTAGAGTCCGTGTCTGAGTCCTTTATCTCAACGGCACCAATCTGGATATCTTTGGCCTCAAGCTCCACGCTGGGTAAGGTGAGCACATCTACCTGCACGTGGCGGTCTTCATCGACCAGCGCCTGTTGCTTGACCCCCTGGCTATCAGAAAAGGCTTGGGTACGGCTGGCCGATATGGTCAGCTCCTCAATCGCCTCATAGAACCTCTTGCCATCTGATAACCGGACTGGCACATAGCGCTTGGGGTCCTTACCGACCAGTTTCTCTAGGTTCTTGACACTTACCTCTTTGGGCGGGTCTGGTATCTTGGGAAAGGGCGGTATCCTGATTTCCGGGAAGGGCGGAATATCCACCTGGGGATACTCAGTTGGTAGTTTGGCAACCTGCTTGGAAAGTTCCTCTAGTGCCTCTAGAACGGCTGAAAAGCTACCCTGGGCTATCTTTACCTCTCCCTCAACCTTAGTGCTTTTGGGAAAGGCCGGTAACGAGGGCAACTTGGGGAAATTGGCCACCTTGACGGTTTCCTTGGGGGCTAGGCTCTTTAGCTGCTTCTCAAGCTTCTTCTGCCAGTCGGCTATCTCTTGAAGCTGTTTGGTTAGTTTGTCCAGGTCGACTATAGCCACCTTACCATCGATAGTCTGAGTCTTGGGCCAGTTAGTAACGGCAAACTCCTTGTCGCCAACGTCCGCCTTGAAGGTATGGCCCTTGAGGCTCTTGACCGCCGCAATGGCAGTGTTCTCAATCGATTGTTTGATGATCTCTATAGCTTCCTGGATGTTCATACATGCTAAAGTTGGTTAATCTGGTCCCCCGTCAGTCCAGCCGGTAGCCCCTGGGTCGGATTAGCTCCTACTGATACTCCCCCGGCCATCGACTGCATCAGGGCGTTCTCGTCAGTGGGCATCATTTCCGGCTGAGGTGGGGGGGCAAAGAGCTGCGGGTTAGCCGCTTGTAGGTAGTTTCTCAGCTCGTCCACGTAGGCCAAGAAACGAGCCAGCACTTCATCGTCATACTGGTTGGCCGCCTCAAGCAGGTGCTTCTGAACAAAGGTGAGTAACCCTTTGTGATCATCGTCCAAGCCCACCTCGGGCTGGCCACCACCCAAGATTTCCTCGATATGCTCTTGGGCCATCTGTTCGACGTCAACGAGAATGTCGCCGACGTTGTCCATCTCGGGGAAGGCATTGATCAGGGCCTTCCAGATCGGCTTCTTGTCAAGCTGCACCTGGCTTTCCTTGTCAGCCAAGGCTTTCAGGTTCATCAGGGAAGCTTGCTTCACCACCGGCGTAATCTTGGTGATGGTGTCAGGGTTGACCTGCACGTCAAAGTTGGCAGTGATCTCCTCGGGGTGGACCCGAATATACTCGATATCGCCACCCTCGCCGGTAATCTTGACCTCCTGCTCATTGGTGATGAACTGGGCGTTTAGCTCTAAAAAGTGCTCGCCAAGTCTGGAGAGGGCCTGAGCCCCAAAGAGAGACACGAGTAACTGGAGACTGATGTCGATATTGGCGTCAATCACTCGAGCGCCGGTGGCCGTCTTGTTGATCTGGGGCGATGAACCGGAAGAAACGCCGGACATATACATTGACGACATAGAGGTGGCCCGCTCGAAGGTGGTCTGCAACTCCCGGCGCATCTCCTGCATCGTCCGGCCGGTATCCTTGGTCTCGATCTGCTTGATCTGGTTAATGTCTCCGGCTA
>JAQTTS010000396.1 GCA_028710655.1 Dehalococcoidales bacterium | reverse complement strand
ATGCGTGAGGAGATACCGTCGAGGAGAGGCTACCCCGGGTATATGTATACCGACCTGGCTACGATGTATGAGAGAG
Organism: Dehalococcoidales bacterium; assembly: GCA_028710655.1. Next base: position 2,816 of record JAQTTS010000396.1, on the reverse strand, counting down.
CGGGCCGGATCGCAGGCAAGGCAGGGTCGGTGACCGTAATGCCCATCCTGACCATGCCCGACGACGATATCACCCACCCTATTCCTGATCTGACCGGCTATATTACGGAGGGTCAGATCGTCCTTTCCCGTGATCTGGAAAGAAAGGGGATATACCCGCCGATTGATGTTTTCCTCTCCCTGTCACGGATGATGAAAGAGGGTATCGGTGCTGGTAAGACTAGGGAAGATCATAACAACGTCTTTATGCAGCTCTATGCCGCTTATGCCGAAGGGTGTAACTTAAGAGAGATATCGACCATCATCGGGGCCGAAGCGCTGGGGGAGAGAGACAGGTTATACCTGAACGTCGCCGACCGCTTCGAGCGGGAGTTTATCTCTCAAGGAGAGGGAACTAAAAGAAAAGTAGAGGATACCCTGGATATCGGCTGGTCGATATTCTCGACCCTGCCTGAAGAGGACCTGAAACTGATCGGTGAGGATTTGATTAAGAAGTACCTCCCCAAGTATGCCGGAGAGCAGCAGCGGGACAGCATCAGTCAATCCGGGAGATGTATTCCTGGCTGATCGGTAGAGGCATAGAGATAGAAAATGTCACAGCTTATTAAAGTAACCAGACCGACCAAGATTGAGCTGATTAAGCTCAGGCGGCGGCTTAACCTTGCCTCCAGGATCCAGAAGCTCATCAAGGACAGGGTATCGATACTGGTTATGGAATTCCTACAGATAGCCGGACAGACAGTGGAGGTGAAGAGAGGTCTGCTTGACGACTTCTCTGCGATGTACAAAGCGCTGTCGCTGGCTGCCGGTTATCACGGTTATATTGCTCTGGAGAAAGAACTCACTGCCAGCGAGGGCGGCCTTGAGGTTGCTGCCGGATTAAGAAATATCGGCGGGGTGAAAATCCCTGCTTTTGAACTGAAGAAGGACAAAAAAACATTCAGGGGCTACAGTCTGATTGACACCTCGTCCTGGCTGGACCGAACTGCCGGGCTGTCGGAAAAGTGCCTGGAGGCTATCGTCGAGCTGGCCGAGCTGCAGAGAGGTATGGCTCAGCTGGGTATGGAGATAAACCGGACGAAGAGGATAGTGAACGCTTTGGAGCATTTGATAATCCCCGGTCTGCAGGCAACGATAAAATACCTTAACATGAAGTTTGAAGAGAGGGATAGAGAGGAAAAGTCGAGGTTAAAACGGGTGAAGGTACTGCTTGAGCGAAAGTAGGCGGATGGATAGCGGGTTACCCTACGAGAGGATACTTCAGAAGTACTTAACGGGTGAACTGAGGGTGTTGAATGCCCACCTGCCTGGCAGCCAGAAATTGCTTTCCGATTTGTGGGATGAGGAGTACCCTCACGTACTATGTAATGACGGCAGCATCCACCTCTTCAAGCGTAAGGAGCTGAAATATCTGGCCGGTTTAATAGATGCTGACGAGCAGAAGATGCTGTCGCTGCCGATACTTATCGAAGTGAGTGCCGGGCGAACTGAAATGGCGGTGCTGTGCCCCGGAGAAGTGGAGAAGAAGGTGGTACGGAAGGTACTTGATATGCCGTTGGATGTACGGGAAGGAAGGATTACTCTATATCGTCCTCAGTTAGCCCTGTTAAGGAAATTGCTGAAGACAACAACGCAGTATGTCTTCTCTGCTCAGCTTTAGACTTGTATCCTTCTATTGATACCGATGTAGGGAATAAATGCTAGGTTAGCTGGCTGATTTGATTATTGAATCCGATACCAAAGATTTGGTAAGATATGGTTTAGAAGCTAATGGGGTATTGAATCTGGCCCCTGTAGCTCAGGTGGATAGAGCGCCAGCCTCCGGAGCTGGATGCGAGCGTTCGAGTCGCTCCAGGGGCGTTTTTTATGGCAATTTTTAGGAGGCTTTTAGGTGACGAATACGGCGGGACTCGTTGAGATTAGATGGCATGGTCGGGGTGGTCAGGGAGCGGTTACATCTGCTGAACTATTGGCACAGGCAGCAATAAATGAGGGCAAGTATGCCCAGGCCTTTCCCGCCTTCGGTGCGGAGAGAAGGGGCGCCCCGGTGGTGGCCTTTGTCAGGATAAACAGTGATAATCCGATACGGGTAAGGGCTGAAATTGATGAGCCTGATATTGTGGTGGTATTGGCCTCGGATCTGTTGCGTGTCGTTAATGTCAGCTCCGGTCTTAAGGCTGACGGTATACTGGTGATTAATACTCCTAAGACAGCGGATGAGATTATAAAGGATTTTCACTACAAGTGGACACTGGCAACGGTTGATGCGACCCGGATTGCCCGGGAGACTTTGGGGGTACCTATTGTCAATACTGCTATGGTCGGGGCTCTGCTGAAAGCTGCTGAGGTTACCAAACTGGAATCCCTGATAGAGCCGCTGAAGCATCGCTTCGGTCGCCTAGCGGATAAGAACATCAACGCGATGCAGAAAGCATACGAGGGAACTACGGTAAGGGGGAAGAGCAATTGACGGAATCAGAAGGTAAGCCAACCTGGCAGCAGATAGAGATTGGTGCAATAATCACCGAACCGGGAAGTGCCCGCCAGTATCAGACCGGCGATTGGAGGACGCAGCGGCCGACCTACGCGCACGAGCGTTGCATCAAATGCGGCCTTTGCTCCATCTATTGTCCCGAGGGGTGTATTGAGCCGAACGAAGAGGGATACTTTGAGGCTGACCTGTTTTACTGTAAGGGGTGTGGTATCTGCGCCCGGGAGTGCTGGACAAAAGCGATTAATATGGTAGAGGAGGAGTGATGACACAAAGGGTAGGTATAGAGGTCTCACGGGCTGTTGCCATCGCTGCCAAGCTGGCCA
>JAQTTS010000395.1 GCA_028710655.1 Dehalococcoidales bacterium | reverse complement strand
TTTTCTTCGGGTAGCCAAGCGGTATACAGTACTTTCATTCAATCCTCCAGCCTCTCTAAACCCCAATGGAGTTAAAATTAGATGTTCCGTAGTACAATGTAACGTGTTACTATCGCAGTTAACTTCCACCATTCTATCAGACATTTTGGAAATCCTCAATAACACAGTGCCGAAACCATTAGCACCTATCACTTGTTCCCCCTCTACTATTTTTGTGATAGGTTTTTGGGAGCCATCTGCCATTGTAACTAGCGTATCTCCGCGAACACAAGCGATGTTCCAGCGCTTCTTGTCGCGGGTTCCCTGGCGAGGGATGTGCAGCAGACCACAATGCCAGACCTCGTGGGCGATGACACCCATCAGCTGGTTAATAGACAGGTTATCAACGAAGTCCGGGTCGTAGTACAGTTTGGAGCCATCAGTCGCCATAGTTGGCATCGCCATGTGCAACTTCTCTTCTGGTTCGAGCATCATCGCAAGGTGTCCCAGAAAGGGATAGTCCATCATCAGCGATACACGTGCTTTAGCGATTTTCTTCTCGATTCTATCCATCATTTTCTCCGGGGCAGGATAATATCTCCATGGTCAAGTGCCCACTGCCGGGATGACGGGCAAGCCATAACCTTGTTGCCGTCGTCGCGGGATGCCAGCATCTGCACCAGCAGGACGCTGAACTCGGCGGACAGCTTGTAAGAATACCGGATCAAGCTGTCGTACTGCTTGACGGTCTCGGCCCGAGAGGCCAGCGCCGAGACAAGGGCGTACTTGATATCCACCCTGGTCGGTACGAAGCTGTGGTCGCCGTTGAGTATCTTCTCTATGTCAGGCAGCTCGTTCTGGATTTTCAGGAATGCCAGGAACTCAGCGGTTGCGCCCTGACCGATCGTGCCCTCAAGAGACTCGTTAAGGATGCTCTTGGGCAGAAAACCGAGAAACTTAGAGACAAACTCCCAGGTCCTCGGTGAGGCAAACGCTTTTTCGCTGGATTCGGTATTGAAGTTCAAGAGGAGATTGGGTCTGAATTTCAGGAAACCAATGACCGTAGCATTGATACCGTTTCCCAATGCCCAATCCGACCAGTCGTCTATATGGTGCTCCAGAGTGATGTGAGTGAAGCGGTTCGCCAGAGCGGTAGACGTCCTGAAGACGACGGCCCGGTCTTCCATACGGTTGCCCGCCGCAAGGACGTACCAGCCGTCAGGCAGCTCGTACTCACCGATACGCCTGTCCAGAGTGAGCTGGTAGGCGCTCGCTTGTGTCAGGGGAGGAGCTGACGTCAGCTCGTCCAGGAAGAGGATGCCCTTACCGTTCTTATCCGGGACCGTCTGAGTGGGTAGGAATGACGGCGGCAGCCATCTTGCATGACCGTCCTGGACCACGGGGATGCCCCGCAGGTCAGTAGGGTCGAGAAGTGCCAGTCTCAGATCAACGAAGCCGATGCCCATTTCCAGAGCAACCTCTTTGGCGATGGCAGATTTGCCTACGCCGGGAGGTCCCCAGATGTGAATTGGCTGGATGTCTTCGTCGCCCTCGATCTGGGCTTTGACACACCGGGAAATCAGTTGCTTGAGTTGTTTTGCTCGCATTTCGGACTCCTTTCGACTATCTTAAATTCTCCAACCTCTTTATCCATAGGAAACTTAAGTAATGCCCGGATAATCTGGCGAGGGGTCAGCTGTAAACTTTTACGATTATCGCTAACCGTTATTGGTGCATCCATGTCAGGTAAGTCAAGCAGGAACTCGATAGCTTCTTTGGTTTTCATCTTTCGGACTCCTAAAAGTTGAGATACTCTTCATAATCTCTCGTTACATCTACCCCGTTCGAGTCAAAGATGGCACTGCCTTCTCCTTTCAGTTCCTCTATGGGGTCTTCGACCTTTTTCATGTCCCTAGTTTCGGAATTTTGTTCATGAGAAATTATCGTGTACACATTCGGACTCCTTCTCTTTATTAGGAATTTCTTCCCCATCCGGGGACAAGGGCTGGCGAGTCCGACTTCCAGCCTGTACCTCTTTCGACTAGAGGTTTTGTCCCCGGATGGGGAAGAGCGAGCCGGAGCTCGCTATCTTCCCACCAGTCTGTTAAAGACCGCCTCTTCCTTGGTGGTCGCCCCGCCGCAGCGGACGTAGGTGATGTGCTTACAGTCCCGCCTCGGCACGTGGCTGGTCCATCCCCGGCAGCTGCATGAGTAGTTACCGGACAGGTCGAGACTAACGATGTAGTCCCGGTCGGGATTTGACTCGCTGGGTACGACCCACTGTTGCTTATACTGTGGCATCCTCTTCCTCTTTTTCAACGTCTATACTGTCGGCGTCGTAATCTCCATCTTCGTAACGCATCTGGAATTGTTTCCAAGCCGCTGCGCGAATTTCGTTGTCGTCAGGGTTATCTTCGCAACCCTCAGGGATATCGAGTCTAACAGTAAGAGTCAGCGAAACTGTATAGTTCATTTGTTTCCCTCCATTCTTATAGCTTCGTCAATCGCTACTTTCATGATGTCCGACCAGCATTCCAGACCAAACTCTACGCCTTTTTTGATATGGTACAGAACGTCGTCGGTAATCTTCTCTTCTGGGATACCCATTTCCCTGGCGGTCAGTATCACGTCTTCCCGGGTGAGGATGAAAATGGGTTTTTCTTCCTCATCTTCTTCACCATTTGGCAGGCATCGTGATTTTAACGGACCTATTCTGTTACCGTTCTTGTCCAGTATGTAGAACTCGTCACTGGCTACGATTCTAGATTGCGGCTGGTAGGTCGTCAAGCGCTCATGTAGCGAGTGACACTTCGGGCACTCGTAGCTTTCTCTGTACCATTCTACCCGATCGTCGCTTTCTGTCAGCTCCAGCTCTACCGAGCCATTTTTCTCAAAGCATTTCTCGTTAAGACATTCCATCTT
>JAQTTS010000394.1 GCA_028710655.1 Dehalococcoidales bacterium | reverse complement strand
CTAGTTTTCGAATCTGCTGGCCATATTTTCAAGGGAATAGAGGGCCATGTGAAGTGATTTGTCTATCTGGCCAGGCCAGCTACATTGTGCAAAATGCACAAATACGATTCGGCTTCCAATTCCCCTGACATTACCAGCTAGTGATGTGGCAATGCTATGGGAGGGCAATAGACGTTGCGTCGCGAGCCGGAATTTGGTTTCCCGTGCCGGGAAGCCAGAGCATGTGTGGGCTTCGTGCTTCGGTTGCTGTGAGAGAGCCGGCAGTGCCATCGTTCTTGAAGGCAGCCATGAATCTACGGTACTGCCTCAATGATAGCCCCAGAGCGCATGCAGCCTCCAGCCCGTTATCTTGCCTTTAAGTACCTTGTTGAGAACCATGAGTCTTCTCTGTTCCTTGTTGTTCAAACTGAAGTTCTACAGTGGAAATTTTAGCTCAGATACGAAGTTGAGCGCTCTCAGATAGGGGCTTTTTCAAGAAAAGTCGATTTGTGGTGCCAAAAGAGTTACCTCAAAAGTATTGACTATCTTCTCTTATGAGGTTTAGACTTGCGGTGTCAGGCAAAGGAGATGCCGCATGTTTGTCCGTGTCAAGAATGCAGGCCAGTATCGCTACCTCCAGGTTGTAGAGAACCACCGCGAAGGCAAACGCACCGTCCAGAGGGTTCTTTGTACCCTGGGCAAGGTGGATGAGCTTGTGTCCAGCGGGGCCACTGACAGCCTCCTGCGTTCCCTTTCCCGCTTCGGGCAACAGGTACGGGTGATGGAGAAAGGGGATTTGGAGAAAGGCCCGTCGCAGCAGTTGGGGCCTGACCTTGTCTTCTCTCGACTGTGGCAAAACATGGGAGTGGGACGGATACTGAGAGACCTGGTGCAAAGCCGCTCCTTCGAGTTCCCTGTAGAGAGAGCCATCTACCTGACAGTGCTGCACCGGCTGTTCATGCCCGGCTCTGATCGGGCAGCCGCGCGCTGGCGGCGGGACGTGGTGATTCCCGGCACTGAAGGCATTGAATTGCACCACCTGTACCGGGCGATGCGCTGGCTGGGCGAAGTCAAAGACGAGGTAGAAGAGGCCCTGTTTGCAGGATGGCGGGACTTGTTCAGTGAACTCTCTCTGGCTTTCTTCGATACCACCAGCATCTACTTTGAAGGCAGGGGAGGTGAGAGCCTGGGGCAGTATGGTCACAGCAAGGATCACCGTCCCGACCTGAAGCAGATGGTAGTAGGAGCGGTACTCACCGGAGAGGGACGTCCGGTGTGCTGTGAGCTGTGGCCCGGCAACCATGCCGACAGCACAGCCCTGCTGCCGGCGGTAGACAGGCTACGGCAACGCTTCGGGCTCAAACGGGTATGCTGGGTAGCCGACCGGGGAATGATCAGCGAGGCCACTATCGGCGGACTTGAGGAAAGGAAGCTGGAGTATATCCTGGGAGCGCGAATGCGACGGCAAAAGGAGGTGGCGCAATCCGTTCTGGGACGAGCCGGCCGTTACGAGGAGGTGGCTGAGAACCTACGGGTAAAGGAGGTGCGGGTAGACGGGCGAAGGTATATCGTATGCCATAACCCACAGGAGGCTGTCAAAGACGCTGCGGACCGGGAGTCCATCATCCTGGCACTGGAGGATGAACTCAAGCAAGGGATGCGCCAACTGGTGGGCAACCGGGGATACCGACGCTTCCTGAGGGTGGAGAAGGATGCCGTCAGCATAGACCGCAAGAGGGTGGAAGCCGAGGCCCGCTACGATGGCAAGTTCGTGCTACGGACGAACACTGGACTTCCCGCCAGCGAGGTGGCGGTGCAGTACAAGAGACTGCTGCTGGTAGAGCAGTTCTTCCGCACAACGAAGTCGTTACTGGAGACGCGGCCCATTTTCCACCAATGGGACTCTACCATCCGGGGGCATGTCTTTTGTTCCTTCCTGGCGTTGGTGCTGATGGACGAATTGAAGCGACGGCTCCTGGAGAAGGGGCTCAAGATAGAGTGGGACATGATTCGTCAGGACCTTGAAGCCCTGGAACAGGCGCCCGTGCGAGAAGGCGACCATTGGTATCTGCTGCGTAGCCCCCTCCAGGGAGTGGCGGGCAAGGTGCTTCAGTCTGTGGGGGTCGCGCCGCCCCCTCCGGTGGTGCCTATCGAAAATGTGGTGCCAAACCCCTGACCATGCCCGATTTTCCCGTTCAAATCGCCAACCCACTGTAGAAGATGAGTTTGAGCAAGTTGCAGGCAACAAGCACGCAGATTCCGCCAGGTGTTCAGTTGCCGATTCTCCTCCCAGATTGACGATGGACCATTATGATCGCTCTATTCTCAAGGTACTCATGAATAACGGCTTCAGCCGAGCCTCTGATATCAAAACAGCACTTGACTGCTCTGAACGTTTTGTCCGCAGGAGAATAAGGCGGATGGAGGATAATAACCTGTTGACATTTGTTGTTTTGAATAATCCGCAACACGTGCTGCGCGATATGGGGGCTACTATAGGGATTGGCGTAGTCGGCACTTCACCGGATGAAGTAATTGCGGAGCTTGTCAAAAAGCCGTGCGTTATTACGGCCTTCACTACTAATGACAAATTCAGCATCGTTCTGACGGCAAGATTTGACAGCTCAGATATGCTCGTTCGTTTCGTTCACGATGAGTTGCCGTCAATATCCGGTGTGACTAATGTCGAAACGTTCCCCTCCTACCGACCGTTGAAGTACTTCGATGTCGTGTGGCCTATCGGCGACTGACTTGTTCCCTGGGTTGCTTCAAAAGGCATGCGCACAATGAAGGAGCAAAGATGCATTTTGTTCATCTTCTGCATTTCGGCTCATTGCAGACTTCTGCGAGTCTCACTCCCCCCTCCATAAATCGTTGAAAGGCGAGGCGCTGCAAATCCGTTTTCCGTTTGGCGAATTGCATC
>JAQTTS010000393.1 GCA_028710655.1 Dehalococcoidales bacterium | reverse complement strand
GAGGGACTTCTCAGTTTTCCGGCGGCTTGAGCGTTCTCGGCAGCCTTGCTCTCGGAAATGAAATTTCCGACATCATCGACGTTAAAGGCAGATTTTCTTCCAGCCTGGTGCCTTCCGAAGATGCAGCTTACAGCCTTGGCTTGCCAGACTACAGATGGTCCAATTTCTATGTCGCCACAGCCACCATCGACAACCTGATAGCGGGAGGATCGGCCTCTTCCACTTTTATTATCAATACAGACAACACTTCAGCTGATGCGGAAGATTCCCAGCTGGAATTTGAAAGGGGATCTGCCGCCCCAAACGCCGTTTTCAAATGGAACTCCGCTGATGACAGGTTCGAATTCAACGACTTTTCCGTCTATATGGCAAACAGCTTGCAGGTGGCCGGCAGCGAAACTTCTTCCTTTGCCGGCCCGGCCTTGTTTACTGGCACTCCTTTGGGAACGGGAGTCGGGCAGGGATCTCTTTATATCAATCCTTCTTCCGGTCTTTCCGACTACACCGTATTCTCCGTGGCGGTCAACGACAACGAAAGGTTCCGGGTGGATGCCGAAGGGGACACCACCGTCCAGGGCTCTTTGGGAATCGAAAACTACATTTACGATATTACCCAGGACACTCTTTTGGTGAGCGACGATTTACAGGTAGGAGGAGGGGACATCAAGGACGCGGGGGGAAACGTCAGGATTACTCTTGGAGCCACCAACACTATTACAGGGAACTTGGCCGTTTCCACCGGCTACATTACCGGAGCCAATTCCGAGCAGATCATTTTGGGGGCCACCGACAACAAAGTCCAGGTGGTTAGGGGAGGCTCCACCTATACTATTTGCGACTCTTCGGGAAACTGCCAGTCGGCTGACGGAGGGTACGTCGGAGGCCTGGGCAATGCCAATTATCTTTCTAAATTTACGGGAAGCTACTCTGTTGGAGACTCGATTGTTTACGACAACGGCAGCCAGGTAGGAATCGGGACAACGACTCCCTCAGCCAAGCTTACCGTAGAAGGCAAGATTTTCGCAGCCACCCAAGGAACCGCTCCAGGAGAAGTGGTGACGGCAGGAAGGATACTGACAGCCGGTACGGGGTTGTCCGGAGGGGGAAACCTCACCCAGGACAGGACCTTTTCTGTTGATTACGGTTCGACATCTGACACGGCAGTCGAAGGAGACACCCAGGTTACGGTCACAGCCGGCGACGCTATTACCGGAGGAGGGACCATCACTCTCGGAGAAGGAGGAACTGTTACCTTGAACCACGAAGATACCTCCTCTCAATCTTCAGTCGACAATTCAGATGGAAACGTCATACAGGATGTTACCCTGGATACTTACGGCCACATTACCGGGGTTACTTCCTATGACCTGGACGGCAGGTACTACACGGAAACGGAATCTGACTCCAGGTTCGTTAATGTTACGGGAGATACGATGTCGGGGAACCTTACAATGACCGGAACCTCAGCCAACATTATCCTCGGCTCCAATTATCTTTCCGGAGACGGAGACGACGAGGGAGTATATGTAGACTCTCTAGGCAATGTCGGCATCGGCACCTCCACTCCTTCAGCCAAGCTGGCGGTTTCAGGCAGCGTCATGGTGGAAGGCGACCTCCAGTTTATGGGAAACAGCGCTATCTCGGGCTCCGGCACTCTCACCTTAAACCCCGCAGGCAATTTAGAGCTCCAGTCTTCAGCCAACTACATTGACGAGTCAGGCAATCTGGTGGTCTCCGGCAGGGTGGATGCAGATACCCTTCAGTATTCGGGCAGCATCACCATCAACGCCACCTCGTCTGGAGCCACCACCGTGCTTGTTACCAACGCAGACGGAAGAGCCGTAGCCGACCTCCAGATTGAAGGGGACATCGACGTTCGGGGAGGAAAGCTCACCTTAGCTGACGGAGAAACCATATCAGCTGAGACCTCAGACCACATTGTCATCTCTTCCGGGGGAACGGAAGTCCTGGACATTATATCGGGAGGAGTCAGCATTACAGGCAACGTCACCACCACAGACCGCCTTTACGTCACTTCCGGAGGGGCTGACGTCACAGGCCAAGTGGACATTGCAGGTCTTACTACCATCACGGGCGACACTTCTATTACAGGTAACGTTACTACTACCGGAGCTCTGGTGGTGCAGAACGGAGCTGACATTACCGGAGCTTTGGCTTCAGACCAGCTGACAGTTTCCGGCCAGACCGACCTCCGAGGAAGCGTTTTAAATACTACAGGCAACTTCACCATATCTGACAACGTCGATATGTCAGGAAACCTGAGCCTTACGGGAAACTCAACCTCCGTTGTTTTCTCTGGCACCGGAGACCATTTGCTTTCTGTAACCTCGGGAACTCTTAAGCTGGGTACCAGCACCTTGGCTGGGGATATCACCGGGGCAGGATACCAGATCAGCGACCTCGGCCGGCTGACAGTCGACAACCTTATACTAGACGGCAACACCCTTAACACTGCCAGCGGGGACCTGGTGCTGGATTCCAACTCCGGCACTACCCAGATATCCGACTCTCTCATTGTTACAGGCCTCTTAGAGGTCCAGGGAAATTTTGCTTCTTCTTCCTTTGCCGGGCAGGTGGAGCTGTTCGGGACTCCAGATGGAACTGCCGTCGACCAAGGCTCCCTGTACGTTAATCCCGCCACCGCCGGGGTCAACAACACCTTGCTGGGCGTAGCAGTCAGCGACGTTCAAAAGATGAGGTTCGATGCCGAAGGAGACATGGAAATATCGGGCACCTTCTCTTCTACAGGAGGAGGGACTTCTCAGTTTTCCGGCGGCTTGAGCGTTCTCGGCAGCCTTGCTCTCGGAAATGAAATTTCCGACATCTTCGACGTTAAAGGCAGATTTTCTTCCAGCCTGGTGCCTTCCGAAGATGCAGCTTACAGCCTTGG
>JAQTTS010000040.1 GCA_028710655.1 Dehalococcoidales bacterium | reverse complement strand
CGCTCTGCTGGATGCCATACTGGCAGGAACCGACCGGTAAGCTGATTCCGGCCTGGCAATGATATACAGTAAGCAGGTACAAAGCGGGTCGATTCAGGGTATTCCTTTATTTGAAAGCTTTGCCGAGAATGGCTTTGAGCCCTTCGCCGCCCTTGCTCTGGACAAACGACAATATAATAGGAATAAACTTACCGATCATACCGCTGTCTAAGCCTAGTTTCGAGAATCCGCCGGCAAGGCCCGCCAGAGAGCCCAAACTGCCTGCGGCACCACCCAGACCGGGAATCATCTTACCCAGATCGCCGAGACCGCCCGCCATACCTCCACCGCCGGCTGGGGCCGCGCCGATAATCTTATCCAGACCGGGTATCGCCGCAGACACCTTAGAAAAATCGGCGCCGCTCATTTTCTCTTTGGCCTGCTTGAAAAGCAACCCCGCCCCACCCTTAGCCTGAGCTTCACTGACTCCCAAGTTTTTGGTCAATTGGTCGATTAGTTCCATACTTTGCCTCCTGACGCTGGTTTCAACAGCACATGTCCGATGCAGTAATCTTAAACCTGTGAATTCGCGTATGACTTAGCTCTTTCCGATTCTGAACACCTTGGTTCCGCAGACCGGGCACGTTCCCTGCGTTGCTGGTCTGCCATTCCTCATAGTAATCTGCCTGGGGTTCTTTATTTCACGCTTGACTCTGCATTTGACACAATAGGCCTGCATAGATCGCCTCCTCCAAAATATTATTTTAGTCTCTGATCACTAATCTTTACCATTTCCATCGATATCGCGACACGATGATTGCCCGACAGAATATCTATGCCGTACGGTCATGGTACTGGTAAATTCTCGGCAACCTGTCACTTATCACCTGAAGATGAAAAGTGCTATAGATTTTGTTATTTGGATATCTTTAATATTATGCAGACAAAAGCTACAACAGATTTACCTTCTTGTCAATAGGTACTTTATGTTTTGCCCCCTGACGTATTGCCGACTGAGAGCATCAAAAGGATAATCAACTGGATAAATCCGTAAGAGTACCCCTAGGAAGCATTGTAGCGGGCAAGGGAGGGCTTGAGTGGCTTAGATGGTCTCAAATATTCTCGCTAATACTATGGTAATGCTTGGCTCGTAGATATTGTTGACAACAAGTAAGGTAATGCTATAATTAGAAGGCAGAAGGGGTAATTAAGGTATAGGAGGTTTTAAAGATGGTATTTTCCAGCGAAGTTCGTGACAAGGCGTGGGAGAGATCCGGGGGAAAGTGTGAATGCACCCGGCCGGGACATGGGCATACCGGGAGGTGCAACCAGCCGCTGCTGAAAACTACGAAGGGGAGCGAAGCCAGTTCATATGGTTGGACGGTAATCAGTGTGAGCGGCCTCTATAAGAAGGAGGTCGACGACTGCAAGATTTACTGCATGAAGTGCGCCGAAGCATTTGCCAAGACCCCTCCGGCGAAAATGAGACCTGCTGTAAAGGATGTGAAGCCCCCCATTCGTCCAATAAAGAAGTAGATACCGAACTAGTTGTGATTTAGACATTAATAAAATAGAGCCCCCCGATTTTTCGAGGGGCTCTAGCTTATCTAGTTAATAGCCGTCGGTAGCCTATTTTTTATCCGTTATTCCCGGGTATCCTTGGAGCTAATCTTCGAGTAATTTCTGCTGGCAGGTGGTGATATAGCTCTGGGCGTAGGGGTGCCCCGGGAAGAGATTCAGGACAATCTCGAACTCATCCACCGCCTCGGCATATCTTTCATCATAGAACAGCAGCATGGCGTTCAAGTAATGTTCGTCGGTAAGACCCTGCTCATTTTCGATATTCATTTCCTGCAGCATCTCGATAACAACGCTGCTCGGTACCAGGAAGTTAAATCCTCCGATCTCCGCATAGTCGCCGAGAGTCGGATCCCAGCCCGATGTGCCGAAGGTAGTGATGCCGATCACCTCGCCGTCCTCGTTGATAGCCGGTCCGCCGGAGTTGCCGTGAGTTATCAGTGTCGGTCTGCAGTATCGGCGAGCCGTCATCGGCTTGTTTCAGGGCGCTGATGATACCGGAAGTTACCGAGGCCTCAAACTTGCTGTCTGCGGATAGATAATTGTGGGTCACCACGGCACCGGGGTAGCCGATGGCCATGATGGGATCGCCGACCATCATTTCGTCGGAATTGCCCAGGATCATGCTGGGATGATTGGTAGCCTGCATCTTTAGGATGGCGACATCCTTACCGGATACAATCGTCCACTTACCGCCGGTGTATTTAAACTCCTGGGGACTGACCTTTCTGACTTCGGCCAGGCTGCTTTGCTCCATCAATTGAACACCGCCGACGGATTTACCCACGGTAACGTTGACTTCCAGCGTGATGTTTGCCACATCAAAGCTTTCGTGGACGGCTGACCAGAGGTCGTTCGAATCCTGCTCGGTAGCGGGCCAGGGGTCAAATCCAGCCTGCGCAAAGTATTGCGGGAATGTCCGTATGCCCCAGTTCACAAATCCACGGTAGATGGCGCTTTCAATCTGCTCCTCGGTTTGATGGACGACATGGGCATTGGTTACTACGTAGCCGTCGGGGTTAATCACGAACCCGGTACCCTGCGACCCAAAGCTGAAGGTCGGGATGTTAAGCGACTGGAAGGTTTCACCTTCGTGGCTTAAGTATGCCACCGACTCCCGGGTACTGTTGGAAACCAGGGTTCCCGACCACGTGGAGTAGATGAGTACTACCGCAGGCTCATTGATGACGGCCAACTGACCCATGGTCAGGTCTTCCACCTTGGGCATAGGTCTCTTGCCGCAGCCTGATGCTAAAAGCGGTACCAGCACTAATATTGATAGCGCTATTGCACAAAGAGAGAACCGCCTTTTCGTATCGCCCTTCATCTTCATCCTCCTTAATGAATCAGGAATCTATTTCCTTCCCGAATCGAGGCCTCTCTTGTAGACTACACTTTCAGACTGTTAATTGTAGTCTGCCTATGTGGCATTGATTTTATACAATTATGCGATAATTGTCAACATAATCTGGTGGGATTGTGGTGAGACTAGCCACATATAGCGGCCGGAGTTGAAGAAATAGGCCGCAGGTTATCGTTTTTACATAATTAAATACCGGCGTGATAGAATATGGCATTGATGGGCGATATCATCAGGAGTAAAGGAAAGGAGTCGGGTATTTGAAAATAAGCTGGACGGCTAAACTGATAGTCACTCTGGTGGCTATATCCGGCGTGTGCTACGGGATCAATTACCTTATATTCAAGGATATTCCGTATATGTTGAGGCTAATTACATTGCAGGTCGGATTCGTGCCGGTATCGGTTGTGCTCATTAGCAAGAGGTCGTTTCTGCTGCTGGTTCTGGAGAACCCCAATCTTCTTGAGCGTGAGGAGTTCACCGACCTGCTCTCCGCGATAGCCCATCTTACCGAGGAACTGGAGAGACGGACCGATTTGACCAGGCTCGGTCAGGCCGATTATCAACATATTGCTGTCGACATTAAGAGGGCTTACGCACTGCTTCTCCCCGTTTGGCTGGACTACAGCACATCAAAAACGATTACCCTTATCTTTATTCACTGGCGGTCAGGATTAACCCGTTCAACCCGCAAGCTGGTCCCGAGGTAAAATAAAGTCCTGACGGCAGCCGGGAGTATGATAGCCGGAGCAACAGGGTGAAGGCACAGTCAAACAGTCTGAACTGCTTGCTCTTAATCCTCAGCAAAGAAGGCCACGTCGATATATGGTCCGTTGATGATAGCGGCTACCGGCGAAACTTCAGTGAGATAGAACCGGGCAGGTTGGACTTCGGAAATAATCCGCTCTTTTAGTTGCTCCGCCGTATCGGGTTTATAGAGGTGTCCTACCATAACGTGCACCTTATTGTTCGCACTTCTCTTCTTCATTATCTCGAGCATATTTTCTAGCGCTTTAGCCACGGTTCTGTGCTTCGATACCGCTTGCGTTACCCCGCCGGTGGCGGCATCTATCTCCAGGATTGGCGCCAGGGGAACCGGGGAGCCGGCTAGGGGACGTTCTTTGCCCAGTCTTCCGGACTTGTCGAAATAATAAAGGGAATCCCGTACTGATAGGGCGGACACGCGCTGCACCATCTGGTGCGCGATCTCCGCTACCTCGGATAAGCTCTTCCCTGCTCCCGCCGCTATAGCTGCCTCGATGGTAAGAAGGGCCTCAGCGCAGGTAATAGTAAGGGAATCAACCGCCTCAACCACTAAACCGGGCAGTTCCTGCTCAATGCTTTTCTTGACTCCGGTTACTCTTTCATACTCTCCGGAGAAGCGGGATGTCATGGTGATATAAAGGATGGCCCTGGCTCGCTGGCTTATCTTGCGGAAGGCCTCTGTCATCTCTCCCGGAGAAGGAGGTGCGACGGTGGGCAGTTCTTTGCTCATAAGCCGGGCGTGGAGTATCTCCTTATCAATAGCAGTGTCCAGGTAGTCTTTACTACCCATAGAGATATGGAAAGGTAATACCGTGATGTCATATTCCGCCAGCACCTCCGGCGGCATTTTAGCAATGCTATCGACGATAACCGCTACTTTCCTCACCATTAGTTGACCTCCTTTGCTGAAATAGCTTTGCAGTACTGAATTGACACAATTGTAATATTTGTCAAGCAACAATTACAATCCCCCTGGGCTCTGGTAATAGCCGGGCTGTCACCCGGGATTGGAGTGATTGGGCGATTGACAGTTTCAGCAGCGTGATACTATCATTTAGACCAGGAATGAAAAACAAAGTCTCATCGTAGCTTCAGTGCGTTGAGCTTTATGTTACCGACGTTTACCCTGTAGTGGGCAGGCATGGCGGGCCGCTGAATCTTTATCTTAACTGGTGGGTTGAAGACTGAACTGGATGGTGACTGACTGAGGCTGTTATTCCATTACTGGCGTGGCGAGGAGCATATTGAAGGCTATCAAGGCGATATTTTTTGATTGGATGGATACCGTAGGACATCCTGAAGTGGAAAGACATGACTTACACGCCCGGATCTTTTCTAAATTCGGGGTGGAGGTATCCCCCGATAAGCTGATACGTCCCATATATCTTGCCGAGACCGAGGTGCCCGGGGGTACTCCGTATCGGTGGGATGAGTCGAAAGATCCGGAGCTCTTTGTTCATTATGAAGAATTAATACTGTCCGGCATCGGCGTAACTTTGCCCAGAGATACGGTTTTTCAGATTATGAAGGTAGTAAGCCATGATGCGAAGAGGTTGGGTTTCAGCCTTTATGATGATGTACTCCCGGCCATGAAGAACCTGAAAAACAGCGGCCTTATTCTAGGCTTGATTACCAGCATGAAAGAAGAAATAAATTTTATCTCCCGCCAGCTTGGTTTGGGGGCGTATCTTGACTTCACGGTTACTTCCAGTGATGTAGGAGCTCCCAAACCAGAACCGCCGGTCTTTTTATCAGCGCTGAAACAGGCCAATATCGGAGCTGCAGAAGCGATATATGTCGGTGACCAGTACAGTACGGATGTTGTCGGTGCCAGGGGGGTAGGTATTAACCCCGTGCTTATTGATCGCTACGGTGTATTTACCGAGATAGACGATTGCCCGCGAATACATACCCTGGCCGAGCTTCCCGATATTATTTGGTAATCGCAGCGTGATTCTTGGGAGGGGATAGTTTAATTCCCCGGCATCAGAGATGAAGCGCTTTTCAGACGTGAGGCGGCTATTGACAGATGACGGCGTTTCTGATACTGTGAAAAACGCTCAAACGGGTGATGAGGGTGGAGGTGGTGATACTAAGGATCGGGAATTGATATCCAGAGACTTCGTTAAATATTCCGTAAAAGGGGGATAGCAGATGTATAAGAAGATTCTGGTTCCTTTGGACGGTTCCAAGCTGGCGGAGTGTGCTCTGCCTCATGTTGAAGAGATTGCATCGAAGTGCGGAGTGGATGTGGTACTGGTCAGCGTTACGGAGCGTGTCCGGGGCTACCGGCCGGTTGAGGGTTATGATAGTCCGTCAGGTGAAAAACTCATGCCTGAAATTGCGGGTAAAATGGAGAAGCAGGGCCAAAGGTACCTGGACAGAATAGCCAAGGGGTTGGAGAGCAAAGGGATCAAGGTACGCACGGAGATGCTGATGGGTAATCCTGCCGAAGAGATTATCATTTATGCAAAGACGGAAAGATGTGATCTCATCATTATGGCCAGTCACGGGCGCTCCGGTCCGAGCAGGTTGACCCACGGCAGTGTTGCTGATAAGGTCCTCAAATCCAGTCCCACAACGGTTATGATGGTTCGTGCACCGGGCTGTCCCCAAGCCGTTTAGGGCTTGTGAACGCGCTTTCATTTAAAACTCTAGGGCGGGCTGCCGGTTTTACGATGGTTTGAGGAATGCACTCCAGCGTATTCTTTCGTCCCTTTCTCCGGTGAAATGGGTTGCTCTCCTCTGAACGTAGATTTTCTAAACGAATCGCCTGGTATCGGTATCGATATCCACAATAACCGGCTTCGCTGACGACAACGCCGTTTCGACAGCCCCCTCCAGTTCCGCAGGTTTTTTTACTTTGATCCCGGTACCACCGCAGATTTGCGCATATTCCGCGAAATCGCAGTTGTACAGGTCGGTCTGCCAGTTGGGGTAGTTCTCGATTTTTTGTTCCTGCATGATCATACCGAGCTGCTTATTGTTAAACAGGAAGACCTTAACCGGCAGGTCATATTTTACGGCGGTGAGGAAATCGCCCATCACCATCGAGAAGCCGCCGTCTCCGGTAATACAAACAGCCTGCCTGTCTTGGTAGGCAAGCTGTGCCGCGATGGCTCCCGGAAGCCCGGTACCCATCGAAGCCAGATAACCGGACATAACCATCTTTTGGGTGGACTTCATTAGGAAGTTTCTACCAAACCACCAACCGTTGTCACCGACGTCCAGAGATATTATGGCGTCTTCTGCGATTTTTTCGTTCAGCACCTTGATTATATACTGCGGCCTTATTGGAGTCCGGGATGAGTCTGCTTCTTTGGCAAGTAGCTCTGCCCACTCTTTCTTCAACCCGGTTATTTCAGCCAGATAGTCCTTGTTTTCTTTTGCGGCGACCTTCGCCGTCAGTTTCGGCAGTATCTCGGCGCTGCTACCCCATAACGAGACCTCGGCGGGATAGTTCTTAGCCAGCACCATAGGGTCTATGTCGATTTGTACTATTCTCTTCGGCGGTATCTGTGTCATGTCGGAAAATGAGGACCCGACCACAATCAGCAGGTCACTGCCCCGGACCAGTTTGGCAGCGGCCGTTGATCCAATTGTCCCGTGACTGCCAACATATAGTTCGTTCGTCTCGTCAATAACGCCCTTGCCCTTGAAAGTCGTTACCACCGGCGCACAGATTTTGCGGGCTAACTCCAGCAGCTTATCGCCCTGACCAACGGCTCCGAAACCGGCGATGATAACGGGCCTTTTGGTTGCATCAATCGTTGCAGCAGCTTCTTTTATCAAATGCTCACTCGGTAGAATACTTCGATTGGCTATTCTGCCCTGCATCGGCAGTACATCGGTATCGTACGGAATCTTCTGGATGTCGTTAGGAATACTGATGTGGGACACTCCTCTTTCCAGCAGGGCGTGCTTGATGGCCAATGTGACCAGGCTGGTCGTTTGTTCTTCCGCCATCAGTATCTTGTTGAAGACGCATATCGGTTCGAAGAATGAATGCTGGTCGATTTCCTGAAAAGAGCCGGGACCAATCAGTTGTCTCTTTACCAGTCCGGTCAGGGCCAGCACCGGAGCGTGATCGAGCTTGGCGTCATACAGGCCGGTGGCCAGATTGGTTGCCCCGGGCCCGGCTATGGTCAGGCATGCTGCTATGTGTCCTGTTAGTTTGCCGTAGGCTGAGGCCATAAATGCGGCGGTCTGTTCATGCCGTACCTGTATGAACTTCATCCGCTTATTCTTCCTGATTGCGTCGACCAGGCCGAGTGCGGATGTCCCTGGTAGGCCGAAGACATACCTGATGCCCCACTCGGCCATTTGTTCGACAAAGATATCCGAAACCGTACTGGTCTCTTCCGCCGTTCCGCCGCTTTCTTCCGTGAGGGGGACGAAAGCCGTTTTGGGGGCATTGCAGACAGGGCACCTCCAGTTATCCGGCAACTCTGAGAACTTTCTGCCCTCCTTTGCTTCGTCGTAGATGTAGTTGCAGACCGTACACCTATATTTTTTCATTTGTTAACCTCCCGGTAGTGGCTCTTTTCTTAATTATAACATCCGCCGCCCCGGGATTTTGGCGACGGGGTTGTGGACTTCGGGGTTAGCATTATACCTCTGTAGTCTCGCAATGTATTGACTGATAGCGGATTGGTGGTAAAATAGGATGGATCTATCACCGGGTGAGTAGTCTTATGGAAGCAAGATATGATAAAGGGCAAAAGGTGAAAATCGTCTCGGTGAAAGATAAGCAGGGGAACCTAAAATACCCCCACAACGAGAAGTATGTAGATGAGATTGGAGTAGTCCTGGATTCGTTCTACCTGGGAGCATTTCACGTTCTTTATTACCGGGACCATCTGCCTGAAGACGCCTATATTTATAAGGTTCGCCTTGGTATGAGTAATACCGTGGTAACGGCAGCGGAAGATGAGCTACAGCCCTGTACCCAATGATATGCCGGTGAATTATCATGCCACCGGTCGGCGGAGAAGGATGGAGAGAATAACTGTATCCTCAGTAACCGTCAGGCTGTGGGAGTTTACCTCCCAACCGTCGGGGACGGCAGCCGGCAGGTGCTCCATGACCTCCCCGATCTTAGCGGTCAGTGACTGCCTGTCGCTTTCCTTCCTGTAGTCAGGTTTCATTGAGCCCACAGTGGGGGTAAGGTATTCAACCAATACGCGGTATTGATACTGGTGGCAGTTCATTATACCCTCCTTCTTCACTATGATTCGTAGGTCTAGTTATACCCGGAATGTTCTGTCAATGTCCGGTGCCTGATTCCCGATAGAGCACTCTCCGGTCACCAAGGCGGCGTGTTATCTTCGCCCCATCCAGGTATTCCAGCAGAGCTAGGGCATACTTGCGGCTGGTCTGAAACATATCCCGTACTTCAGCTACAGTTATGCTTTCCGCTTTCTTCAGATGTAAGGTGATCCCGGCTACCATTTCATTGTAGGCTTGACGGGAGAAGACCACCTCCTCGCTTATCTTGATTACTTGGTTACGGGCAACGAGCAGCTTGAGCAGGTCTGCTTCCGGTATGAGGTTGCTGGGTGGAGCGTAAGGCTTCTCTGCCAGCGACTTGAGGAAGGTGTCTATCTGGGCCTGCTGCGTCTTGGTTAGCTCAATGTGATGGGCGGCAAGACGGATAGCAGCGCTATCCTCGATGACGGTGCCGTCGTCAAGGAGCTTTTTCATAATCGCCGGACTATGTGCTGTCATCTTTAACCGGCTGCTCAACTCTGCCCTGGGCATTCCCGGGCGGGAGGGGAACCTGAGGTGATAGTCCTTAAGGATGGTGGTCACCCGGCCGGCCAGATTCTCCCAGCCGGTTGCAGTCAGAAGAAGCTCGCTTTCCCCCCTGCCTATCCTGATTATCTTTCTCTGCTCGATAAGAGAGGCTACTACCGGGCTAAGCTCGCTGACAGGCAGGCCGCTCTGTGTGAAGAGGTCGGACATCTTTAGTGGTTTACCCTCCAGTATTGCCATAATCAGATCTTCGGGGGTTCCCTGCGCTTTACGCCTGAGGTTCTCGATGACGGTCTGATGCAGTCGACGGTGCCGTCTGGTATGAGGCTCGAGGACTTCGCCGCCACCAAGAGTAGTCTCCGGAGAGCGGATAATAAAACGGTCACCCTTAACCAGTGCGACCGGCTTACTCAATGATAGCTGTGCCCAGCCCGTCTCGCCGGGCTTGAGTTCATCTTTTTCCAGCAGGCGGACTCTGGCTTCAGCCTGAGCGGATCCGGCATAAAAGTTGACCGTGGCGCCGTGTGACAGGGGGTGACGGGAATCGGGTAGCAGACACAGCTTAACCGAGAGCATCGTGGTGGGTGAGAGCCAGCCAGGTATGGTGAGTACATCGCCGCGCTGTGGTTCGGTGGCAGCAATGCCGGTAAGGTTAACGCCGGCCCTGTTCCCGGGAGCAACCGTCTCGACAGAAGTCTTATGCGTCTGCAGTCCTCGTATCCGTGACCTTAGCCCGACGGGGACAAGTTCTACCTCCTGTCCTGTTCTGAGTGATCCGTCAATCAGTGTTCCGGTGACAATGGTACCTGAGCCGGCAACGGTGAAGACGCGGTCTATGGGAAGCCTGGGACGGCCGATATCCTTCCTGGTGGGTGTGGAGCCGAGGAGCTTACCGATGGTTGAGGTCAGATCAGCGAGGCCCTCTCCGGTCAGTGCCGAGACGGCGACAATTGGGGATCGGGCAAGGGTGGTCGGAGCAAGTAGCCTGGTTACTTCTTCCCTGGCTAGGGTCAGCCGCTCACCATCTACCAGGTCCTTTTTGGTGAGAACGGCGATGCTTCTCTCTATACCGAGTATGTTCAGGATAGCCAGGTGCTCCCTGGTCTGCGGCATCACTCCTTCACCGGCATCGACGATAAGCAGGGCCAGATCGATACCGCCCACTCCGGCCAGCATATTCTTAATCAGCCGTTCGTGACCCGGGACATCAACAATGCCAACCTCCTGACCATCGGGCAGCTTCAGCCAGGCGAAGCCCAGGTCAATGGTCATACCCCGTTCCTTCTCCTCAAGTAGCCGGTCCGGGTCTATTCCGGTCAGGGCGCGCACCAGCATCGATTTGCCGTGGTCTATGTGTCCCGCAGTACCGATTACAAACATCGGGCACTCCTTTTCGCTGCGGCGGCATCACCTGTCCTTCAGGCTGGCGGCGGCGTCTTGCAGGGCTTTAAGCACAATCGTGTCTTCTCCAGGAAGTACGGAGCGGGGATCGAGCAATAGGAGATTATCGCTAATTCGCCCGATGACCGGTATATCTCGCTGGCGCAGCCGCTGGCTTAGGACTTCCGCTATGTTTCGCTTCTTTGTGCTTCCCTCTTCTCCGATAGCAACCAGCCTGGTCGGTAAAGTTGCCCCCGGCAGACTGCCGCCTCCGACCATCGTTTCTCCGGCGATCACCCTGGCCAGTTTCTTAAGTGGCCCGGCCCAGATTACAGCCCGCTGCTCAATCTCGTCCAGTGGGGCGGCAATCATGCGCCAGACCGGGATCTTGGTGATCGATTCCCCTTTCAGGTAATGAACCAGGGTGGCCGCCAGACCGGCCAGTACTATCTTATCAATCCTTACCGCACGTGCCAGCGGATGTCTCCTCAATTTTTCTATCAGCTCTTTACGACCGGCAACAATACCGGCTTGAGGACCTCCGAGGAGCTTATCAGCGGAGAAGAAGACCAGGTCCGCACCGGCGGCAATGCTCTGCTGTACCGTTGGTTCGGGGTCAAGTCCGAACTCGGTGGTATCCATCAGACATCCGCTGCCGAGGTCATCGAGTACGGGGAGGTTATGGTCTTTGCCCAGCGCTACCAATTCCTCAAGAGTGACCGAATGGGTGAAGCCCGTCATCCTGAAGTTGC
>JAQTTS010000392.1 GCA_028710655.1 Dehalococcoidales bacterium | reverse complement strand
TAGGAACGAAATATGTAGCCCAGGCCCAGGCAAAAAAACTACCACAGGGACAGAACGGCGGCACTGTTACTCCGGCGTTAGTATTAGGATTAATACTTATCGGTGTTACTCCTGGGGGCCCGACGTTAAAGAACAAGGTCCTGTTAGCCTGATTGACGCGGAACAGAAAATCCGCGGCCGCCTGATTGCAGGATAAGCAATTACAACAAGGGATCTTTCCGCAAGGCGTACACATCGGTATCCATTTAAAATAAAAACTGAATAAAACCATCGGCATGGGTATCAGCATCGGAAAATCCGGGGCGGTAACGTCTACGGTAAAAGAATTTTGCTCTCCATCCTTATCCGCCCAGGAATATACCCCCGACGACTCATACCCCCCGCTCTCCATCCATTGACCAAAGGGAGATTCACGCAACAGATAGCTCTGATAAGATTCGCCTGCTAATCTTATTTTAGCTTCATCGATACCACCGTTCATGAATGCAAGCTGCCTGGCGCCGTTTTCCGCGCCCTCATATCCCTCGATACCGGCCTGCCACGCCAATACAAACTGCGCTGCCTGGCTTATGACAAAAGCCAGATAGGTAAGATACCGCATGAATTCCGTGCTGATATTCGTCGGTATGGCAAAGATCGCCTGCGTGCTTAACCATTCAGCGATCATCATCGTATTTATATCCGCGATATTGTTGAGGGTGTTGGCATGCGTAGTAGAACCTGCCAGTGCCCCGGCGTCGGCGGCATTTGCGGTACGGGTTTTAGTAAGACTGACCTTGCCGATATTCACAGTTACCATGATAGCCATTATCAGCACCACGATAATGGCTATCATAAAAGGCGCGACCTGTCCGTCTTTGCGGTGAAATATTTTGTTCATTTACCCTCAAACACCCAACTCTCAGTAATAGGCCGTTGGCTTGAGACCGGCCACTGGCCGGGATTAGAACTTCCGGCAGCGACACGAGTCTGATTATAAGGCGGCTGCCTCTCCGCCAAGTTACGGTTGAACCACAACCATATATTTACCGACCCGTAAAGCAACATAATTAACGCAATAAACGCTAATGCCGATTCCAGGGTCACCTGAGCTTTCTTATCATTTATTAATGAGGCGTAACCCATTCTTTATCCTTGGACACCTCCTGGCCTACCGTTGACTGACGGTAGCACCCATCAGCACCCAATCCTTGAGTAATAGTAATATCCGAACCGCCGTCGGCCTTAAGAGTCGTGGTAAGGGTATCCGTGAGCCTGGCCTGTTTAGTGGTAGTAGCGGCTGTGGGATCCTCAAATTTAGTTTCCCGCGCTGTATAAGTCGTGCTCGCCCGAGTTTCCACATCAATGATCTTGGTGCCCGTGGGAACCTCGATCTCATCCTCGTTTATTTCGTAATAATTCTTCTCGGCCGGATCACCCAGACACCAGGCAACTGAAGCTCCGGAACTGGCACCACCCCTGCTCCCCTCGCCGTATCCTCCAAAAAGGTTCACCGTACGCGGATTCTTGATAATATTATAGCTGGCAAAGGCGTTTTCATCATACGCCTTTTTCAGGGCTTTACGGAACGCCTGCTGCTGCAATATCTGCTGCTCCTGGAGGCTCTGGCCGTAAGAGACTAGGACGGCTAAACAAATCAAGATCAACGAGCCGAATACCGCCAGTTCCGTAGTCGCTTGAGCCCTATTATTCATCTTCATCGTGATTTTTTAAGGTAATAAATCATCCCACCCTTCTCCTGCAGTATCTTCAGTAGACGTGCGGGTGGTAGTATCCTGCGTGGTAGTGCCAGTGACGTTACCCTGGAGAGTCGTTTGGGCGCTGCTTTGAGTATTAGTTAGTGTATCTGATTGCGTCCCTCCGGCAACATACTGCTCTGACGAGATCTGTGAATCGGCCAGGTCCTTGAGTCTTCCTTGCACGCCACGCTTAAAATATGTATTTATCGCCGTCACGGCCAGGGCTACCAAGCCTAAAATAGCCACGTATTCCCATAGGCTTTGGCCTCTTCTTTTTATTTCCATACCCACCTGCCTCCAGTCTGCTGCGTACTTTCGCTGCGCTGGATCTGAGTTAACCCTCCACTGGAAATTTCCGTGGTGACAATGCTAACATCCTTTTCTTGAGAAATAACTGTCTGCCCGGGGCAGTATTCTTCCCCGATATTGGCGCTCTGGTTGCGCAATCCGCCCTGCATGCCGCGCTTGACATAGACCTGCATAGCAATAAGCGCGGCCACAACCACGGCCACTATTATAGCGTATTCCAGAGTGCTCTGCGCGCGATTACTCCTTAACATACCCGCCTCCGGCTAGTCAACACACACAAATAACCCTCGGCGGCTATTTCCAGTATTCCTGGTCGGAGGTTGCGACGTTTTCGCTCGACACCTGGGTTCTGTCCTCACTTAACAAGTCTGAACGGGTCACTTTGTTCTGCACCGTGTCTCTGGTGGAGGTAGTGCTGGTAGTAGTGACTGTTCCCGTCGTATAACCCGGTGAATACTGGTCGCCAATCTGATCCGTGGCATCACGGATCTTACCCTGAACTCCGCGCTTCATATAGACCTGCATCGCGATCAAAGCCGCGACAATGACGCCTATGAGAAGCGCGTATTCGAGAGTACTCTGTCCTTTTTTGTTGAATTTCAAAAACATCTTCTCACCCCCTGACAAGTTAATCCGCTGCGGCTGTATCGTTATATTGCTGATAACCCGTGCGCGCGGTTGTCGCCTGACTTGTAGTAGCTACGGCGCCGCCTGTGGCAGTGTCCTTTGTACTCGTACTATCCTGTTGCGCGGCAAAATCCTGGTTCTGGTAATAAGGTTCGTACTGCCTTGTCGCTCCGATATCGGCAGTCTGATTCTGCATGTAGTCTGTGGCGTCCTTTGTCCTTCCCTGCAGACCCCTCTTTACATAG
>JAQTTS010000391.1 GCA_028710655.1 Dehalococcoidales bacterium | reverse complement strand
GATGGACCTGGTGCTTGCCGCACGCGGCCGGGCAGTGCTCGAAGAGACCGCTGCAGGGCTGTCCCGTAAATATAAGGTGCGGGTAGTTCCGGTAGCCTGTGATGTTACCCGGCAGGACGACCTGGAGAATCTGGCCGCTACCGCGATCAGGGAGTTCAAGAAGATAGATGCCCTGATCAACAGCGCCGGGGTAAGCAGCCAGTACCCCTTTCAGGAGCAGCCGCTCGAAGACATCGCCAGGCTGATGTATACCAATTACTTCGGGGCGGTGATGCTGACCCGCCTCATGATCAACCACTTTATCGAAAACAAGAGCGGCGCCGTTATCAATATTACCTCCGGCTCAACCCTGGTAGACCCGCCGCCGAGAAACTTTATCGTTTATTCCTCTCTGAAGCGGGCGCTGAATGCTTTTAGCAAGGGGCTTTTCTGGGAGTTGAGGGACCAGGGTATCAAGGTAACCTCGATTATGCCTGGGGTGACCGATACCGCCCTGACCGGAGGGCTTGCCGAAATTTCAGTGGACCGTTCGCGTCTGATGCAGACCGGGGTGATAGAGGATGCCGTCAAGTTCGCTCTCTCCGTACCGGCCAATGTCTGTCCTCTGGAGATTTCGGTTATCAACCAGCGCACCCCCTGGACGAGTCCGGTAATTCCATACCGACAGGACCATCCCAAAGAATGATGTTTGATGCGCATATTCACTGGCTGCCCGGGGAGATTATCGAAAATGTCCACTTTTACTCTGCTGCCTGGGGTAGTATCGAGGGTCAGCTTGAGGTCATGGACAAATTCCACATCGATAAGACCCTCATCGTCTATCCGACCAACGATGCCTACCGGAAGATGGGGGGACTCGGAGAGGTCGCCCGGCTCTACAATGACCGCATAGCCGGGGTGGTGGAGAGATACCCGGAGCGGTTCGCCGGAGCGGCTATCCTGCCGGTCGATGAGCCGGAAGAGATGGCCAGAGAGTTCGAGCGGGTAACCAAGGGCCTGGGGTTCAGGGCCCTTTCCCTGGCGACCAGCTTTGACGGCATATACCTGGATGATGAGCGGTTTTGCCACCTCTATGAGGAGGCGGAGTCGCTTAACCTACCCATCTTTGTGCATCCTCAGACGATAAATCCGATAGGCTACGAGCGGATAAAGGACCCCCTGCTTACTCCTGCCATCGAGTTCGTCTTTGATACCACCATCTGCATCGGCAAGCTGATTATGGCGGGTACGCTCAGGCGGTTCCCCGACCTCAAATTTATCTTTGCTCATTTCGGGGGAGTCGCCCCCTTCATCAAGGAAAGGTTCGACAGCATATACCGGATGCTCAGAGGCAGAGATATCGTTAAGGACCTCTTTGCCCTGCCCAGCGAGTATCTGAGGCGGATATATGTGGATACCAGCGGCGTTACCTCCAGCCATGCTCTCATGTGTACCCTGGAGATGGTGGGTGCGGAGCATATTCTGTGGGGCAGCGACTACCCGGGTAACCCCGACATACCGGCCTCGATCAACGCCATCGAGAAACTCGATATTCCTGCCCGGGAAAAGGCGAAGATACTGGGGGCAAACATGGAGCGGGTGCTGGCCGGGACCATCACCTGAGGGCGATATCAGGCCGGACTAGCTGCCCTTACTCAGGTATTTATCTACCAGCAGCTTAAGTTTTTCCTTCTGTTCGGGCGGTATCGAGGCGGGATCGGTGACAATCGCTGTCTCCAGGGCGGTGGCACAGTCGCAGCGGCGTTCGTCCGGTATCCTGGCGGCGGTTATTCTGATGATTTCCCTGATCCTGTCGTTGTTTTGCTTCTGTGTCTCTATGATGACGTTGATCGGGGTCGGCTTATCGTGTTTCTGCCAGCAATCGTAGTCGGTGATGCTGACGATGGCGGCGTAGCATATTTCGGCTTCCCGGGCCAGCTTGGCTTCGGGTGAGGCGGTCATACCGATGATATCGCCCCCCCAGGAGCAGTAGAGGTTTGACTCGGCTCTGGTGGAGAAGGCCGGGCCCTCCATCGCCAGATAGGTCCCGCCCCGGTGGACGGCAGCCCCGGCCTCCTTTGCTGTCCGGTAAAGAAGCGAGCTCAGTACCGGGCAGAAGGGCTCGGCGAAGATGATGTGGGCGACGATGCCGCCGCTGAAGAAGGAGCTTGCCCGGTTGCGGGTGCGGTCGATAAGCTGGTCGGGGATGACCAGCTCGCCGGGTTTGAACGCCTCCTTGAGGCTGCCGGCGGCATTAACCGAGATTATCCACTCCACTCCCAGCGATTTCAGGGCGTAGATATTGGCCCGGTAGGGTACCTCGCCGGGGGAGAGGTGGTGCCCCTTGCCGTGACGGGGCAGGAAGGCAACCGCAGCCCCTTCCAGATGCCCGGTGGTGATGCTGTCACTCGGCCTGCCGAATGGCGTCTCAATATCAACCTCTGCGATGTCAGTCAGCCCTTTGATGTGATAGAGCCCGCTGCCCCCGATTACTCCGATTTTCGCCTCCGGCATTAGGTTTCTCCTTCCACTATTTTTATCTCTTCTTCGCTAAGCCCGTAGAGGTCATAGACCAGGTGATCTATTTCCTCATCCGTCCGCTTGATTTCTCTCACCAGTTCGTCCTTCTCATTGCAGTCCGTATTACGGACTGGCGCCAACCGCCTGTTCAGCTCCAGTATCTTATCTGCCAGGGTCACCAAATCATCGTGCATCTTTTTCTCGGCGGGGTTGTCAAAGTCGATGAGGCGGATGGGAAGCTTTTCGATATAACGACGGGCGTAGGAAAAGAAGCCTCCCCGAAAGGGGCTGCTGATCTTGCGAAGGTTGAAGTCAAGCAGAGTAGAGTTTAAGAGGCTGAGAACGTAGAGGTAGTTTTCTCTGCTGGCTGGTTTTAGGGTGATACCGTAGCCGCCTGCATTACCTCCACCCATAAAATAGTAAACGCCGTCGTTGT
>JAQTTS010000390.1 GCA_028710655.1 Dehalococcoidales bacterium | reverse complement strand
CGCTGAAATATCAAGGTCGCCGACTGCAAGCCCCGTTGTATTTATGTTCTCCGCCCATTCCAGCGCAGGCAGATTCAGTCCCGCAAGTTCTCCGGCGGCGGAAATCCTATAGATGATCGTATGGCCGTCTGTAACGGCATCGACGTGAACACCCGCTGTGCCGTAGAGTTCTTCAAGCTGGGCCTGAACTTCGGCCTCTGTCATGCTGTAATCGAGGGTCACGACGGCGCTGTCGGCATCGCGCGTTACATATGCGGAATCAGCCAATCCGGCATTCGTTCCGAAACCGGCAGAACGCAATTTGTACGTGCCGCTTTGAGCCCGTACGCTCACTGTCTGTATCTCAGGCACTGATGCCATATCGAGCCCGGTCAATTCAGTCTGTGTAAGGACGCCCCTGTTGTCGTTGGTATCGGAGCTGTCGTCGATCGTTACCGTGTCGCTGCCGGCACCGCCGACAAGCGTCAAGAGTCCTGTTATCTGGTCTATCAGGCCGTTTGTGCCCACATGTACGCTGTCATTTCCGTCACCTGTTTCAACAGTCGTATGCCCGTCAATTGTCTCAATCTTTATATTATCATTCCCTGCCCCGCTCTTGATTGCGGTAGAGCCTTTATGAGTTGATTCAATGGTAAATGTATCGATCCCGGAACCAAGTTCCAGGTTAAAAGATTCAATGTTTAGATAGGTAATGCCGCCTTCGAGTGATTTGCCTCCTATCACCGTATCCGGTCCCATGCCCAGGCCATACAGGCGGTCTGATGTAAGGGTTCCGGTATCGTTGGAAACACTGTTAGTGTGAAAAACATTGAGGATATCAACCTGGTCCTCTTCAACAACATTATAGTTGGGATTGACCGGAGCAAAATAGTAGTGATCGGCGGCGGCCTCATCACTACTGTATCTGGGAGTTATCGATAATTCATCAGGATGGTTCTTAAAGATGACCATATAAGGATCACTGTCATGAACCTTCATGACATCCAGTTTGAGGCCCCTGGCATCACCATCAATAATGGTAAATTCATAAGTGGCCTCGCTTAATCTCGGATCAAATCCATTTTCCAGTCCTGTCCTGGGATCAACATGAGTCGCTCCGGTATCCGTAAGGGTGATATAGTTCACGCCATCGATATTAACAGACCCGAAACTTGTGATATAGCCGTCGGCCATGGGCCAGTTGCTTTCACCGGGCAGCGTAAACGGGTTTTCGAGGAAGATCTCTTCGCTGACCTGTATCCCGCCGTTGACGGTCAAAGGCCCGCGGATGGCGTTGACTCTTCCTTCCATGCCGGGGAACACAATGGCGTCACTGCCGTCGATTACATTATCATCGACTGCCTTTACATGGACGGTCTGAGGTGTATCCCAGTTACCGGCAGTAAATACCAGTTGAGGTATTACAGTGGCGCTGCCCAGGCTGTCAGGAACTATGACAACTGAGGCAGTAAAATCTGTTCCATCAATTCTCTTTATACTAATGACCCTGCCCTTGACAAACACATCATAGAGCGTGTCATCGGGATTATCGGGAGTATCATCAACCATATCGCCCAGCGCCTGGGCTACATCGGACAGGTCTTCCCTGAATCCCGCCGTATAGTCGTAATGCGTCCCGTCGAGGACTATCGACCATATTTCGTTCATGGAAGGCTGGTCTGTCAGTTCAACATCGGCCTCCTGCCACCAGCCGTCGATAGCGCCTTCACTGCCGGCAATCTCATAACCGCCCTTCGTTTCAGGCGTTACAGAGAATTCGGCATAAAAGTTTTCAGGTGAAGTAACTCCATCGATAGTGATTACGGCAGTGATAAGAATAGTATGGTCGGTAACCGTAGCAGTATATTGATTTTCGCCGATGACACCCGAACCGTCAATCAATGCTCCAAGATCACTTGCGATCTGTTCAAGCGTTTTACCGTCTGAGGCGGTGCTGAAGACCTTGCCGTCCAGGGTAATCGTCCAGGTTTCCCCGTTTGCGGGCGTGCCCGTCAGTTCGATTTGCGCCCTCGGCGTGGCAGCCATAATCTGTACGGCCTCATTTTCACCATAGCCGGCGTCAGGGTTAAAGGCCTGGTCGCTGTTGTAGGTGCGCGTAGCCTGGGGAACCACATCTATTATTACATCTTCGGAGGGAGCACTGGTCAGCACAATAGTATAGGTATCTCCCACCGGGGTGTAATCGGGATGCATGCTCTGCAGGTCATAACCGATCTCAAACTTATCGCCTGTCACAGGAGCCTGAGTAACGGCGCCGATCTGGAATCTCCTGGTCTCAGGATTATACCCGGCAATCTCTACAGTTTGCCCGATGGCGGCTCCTGATGTGAAGGTGACCTGTTTTCCCACCAGTTCAATGGCATTCGGATTGGTATCGTGACGCTGCAGGGAAACATTAAGCTGGTATGACAGACCTGATGTGACTCCTAAAATTTCATCACTGAAAACACTGTTATCGGTGTAATCCTTGTAGGCGCCCACTCTGATCTGGTAATTGCCCGCGTTGGCAAGATCAAACTCCATAAACGGATCGGTCAGCAGATTACTTCCCTTATCCAGAATCGCGGAAGAATTCGATTCGCTTACCTTGCTCCATGACCCGGAAGTAAGAGGATCCTCAAACCAGAGCTCAATCCGGGGCGTAATGACATAGTCATGATATTCCGTGGAATAGACAGTTTCGTAATAGGTATAATATTCCGTAACATCAGTATAACCTGTCAGCCAGCTCCCTGTTTTATAGGTCCTCGATCCTGTCCTCTTGACAACATTGGCCACAACATTCGGAGTCTTGCCGTTGATTACGTTTCCATGATCGATGTCAAACACACCTTTAACCGTTCCGTCGCCCCTTGATGTTTCTGTCGTGACGGTATCATAGGGACCTGCTTTCAGAGCTGTAATTGATATGGTGTTCCCGGAAACTGTCACATCAT
>JAQTTS010000389.1 GCA_028710655.1 Dehalococcoidales bacterium | reverse complement strand
CGTCCCATCGTGAATGTACAATCGTCCCATTGTCTTCTCCTTCACTCAATAGAATCATAGCCGCCCACATTGCCGTGGCGACGGCGGCAATCCATCCCACTGTGGTATCAAGCGTAAACAGCCAGGCGGTAAGCCCTATGAAGAGCGCCAATAGAACCCATGCCGCGACCGTCCATACCAGATCATCCGGTGAAATGTTACTCTCGTGCTCTCTCGTGCTCAACGGTCCTCCAAAAAGTGATATCGAGAACCGTACCTAGTGGGGGAGTGCGGCGATCTTGCGGGCAATCGCCATGCCAGCGCGGGTGAACTGCCTCGTGGCATTCCTGCCCTCCCCTACCCTCTCAAGGATGCCCTGCTCTTCCAGGTAGGTCATCACCTGTCGGAAGAACGTGGGCGACTGCCTAAACTCCACTGTCTTTGCCCATCGCGCCTCGGTAAAGATAGGGTTGTCTATCGTGGCGGAGAAGAAGTGGATTGCAGCCGTCCTACTCCATCCTATCTCTTCTGTGCTTAGGCCGCCAGGCATAACGTTACCCTGACCATCCTTGACTTCTACCTCCAGGTGGTCAGTGTACGTCTCTGGCTTGCCACGTTTCCCATCCCCATCGAGATCCTTGTCAAGCCTCTCTTCCACGTCCCACAAGAGGGACCGAAAGATACCAGACTGCCACAAGAACAAACCGATGAATGTTGGAAGTGCAAACATGGGCACCAGTACCCCGCCGTCCAACTCCAACTTTGCAGATAGCCACCACGTAGCCAGGACGACGGCGATGGTGAGGACTAAGGACCACATGAACGGGATGCCGACTTGAGCAGCGACGGTCACTGCATGGCTCGGCGTCTCATGCCGTTCAGACCGGCCTGCATCTTCTACTACTGGCGTCACTTGTTTGAACTTTATAGTCGCCACAGAAACCTCACAATGGCCGCTATCACTACCACCAGCACCGGGAGAACAATTGCCACGACCTTGTACCAGCGGTCAGGATCTGGTTCTGGTTCATGCCACCAGTCATCCTCGGGCATGTTACTCCCTCAATGCCTTGCTCACTGTACTCGTGCTACACCCCGCTTCCTCTGCAAGGCGTTGGTGCGTCCAGTCCGGGTACGTTTCCTTGAGCATACGTACAATCTCGCTCTTGGTGTGCCCATTCTTGGAAACGACAATGGCGGTTTCCTCGGGGGGCAACACTTCACCCTCTTTGGCGGTGGGCCTTTCATTTCCGACGGAAACCGGGATTGCGCGCTGTGCGTACCCCACTGCGACGACGATGCTAATAGTAGAAGCCGCTACCGCCATGCTCCACAGGTACAATGCCTCGTTGGAAGTAATGAGTGTACCCATCTTAACCCCCCTTACACTCGCTGCAATAGAGGGTGTAAGCACGGCGATAAATGAAACAGCAGCGATACCAGCCAGGATAAGCAGATTCCTGCCCTTCTCGCGCATCTCGCCCCATCTGTTGAACAGATACATGAACGCAAGGCCCTCTACCAAGGCCATCGCTGCGCTCATGATTGCAGAGAGGGGCACCCACCAAAAGAGCCATGTACTGGGCAGCACAAAGCCCTCACTGGCGAGTAGTGCCACTACCCACCGGGGGATAGCTGTTGCTACTGCCCCCACTTTAATCCAGTTCGCTACCCTATCACTCTCCATGATGTGTGCCCCTTATCTTAGTAAGCCTTACACTTCCTCACAGGCCCGCCCTGTTGAGGATAGCCGTTGCCCGCTTGGCCTGGGAAGGATGCACGGTGATCGTGAACACGTCCTTGATCGCCATGAGCCCCCAGGTTTTCACCCCCCTGCTCCGCAATAGCCTCTCTATCTCCCTGCCTGTCCAACCGCACGATTGCGGTATCAGGAATGTGTGTGCTCCCCCATTGGACAGGTCTTGCACCACCGCTAGAGTAGGGCTTATCCAGTCACATTGCATCCCGAGCTTGATAAGCTCTACTGCACCCTCCGGTACAACGACCGGTCCTATCTTATGTTGGATTGAGCCAACATAGGTAGTCATAAAAAAAGCCTAGTCCCACTTCATCCAATCGGCGCGCTGGAACCTCTCACAGAACGGGCTCCAATCGTCGGGCCTCTCGTTGTAGAAACGCCATTCAATCCGCTGCTCGGGATCGTCCATTGCCTGCTTGATAATGTCCCTTGCAGATTCCTCGTCCGGGGCCTGGACGGCAGCGCAGAAAGATGCCATTCCGTCTGCCATCCTCTCGCCACTTATCCACCAGGGCCACTCAAGGGTAAATGGGCCATCGCTAAACCAGGAAACCCAGTATCGTTTCACTCTAACCTCCCTCCACCTTCTTCCTTCAAGCGCAACACGCGCTCTACTTCCTTCTCGTCAATGAACCACTGAGTTCCCACCTTCTCACCGTGCAAGGTACCTTTCTTGAGCAACCTGTACACGTGCTCCCGGTGGTAGCCGAGCCGCTTTGCTGCTTCGCTTGCCGTCAGTGGTCTATCCATTTCCGTCGGAAATCCTAGATCTTAGACCAATACGCCGGGCCTTTCGCGCGATCATACTTGTACCAGCCGCGCGCAGGCATGTATCCGATTTCGATCTCGCCACGTTCCCAGCCCTTGAGCTGGCGCTTGTTGCCCTTGTAGAGAGGCGACTTGGGCCAGCGTTTAAAGCAGCCGGCCATAGCTGCGTGCCTCTTCCTGTCCGCGCCGATGAAGTAAATGACCTTATGCCCATCGGCCCCGCAGTGAGGACACGAAACAGTATCGGGATGGGTAATAGTGTCAGTCACTATGACTACCGCCGTAGACACATCGAACTCTGCCATACCCCTACCCCCTCATCCGGTCTATCTTGGCCTGCAAGCCCTCGATCTGCCTCTCGGCATTGGTGATACGGGACTGGAGAGCAGCATGGTTGCCGCCATCGGCCATCCTCTTCTTCCAGTCCTCGATCTTGGC
>JAQTTS010000388.1 GCA_028710655.1 Dehalococcoidales bacterium | reverse complement strand
AAATCTGCGTTCATCTGCGTCCAGAATGGGAGCGCATCCATGATCTCCTCAGGCGCAGAGAGTTCCCCACCACGGAGACCGAACTCATGGCCATGGCCGCAGCCGCAAACACAGGATTCAAGAGTATCCCAAAGAAGGGATACAATATCCCGGCTGCGATGGGGATCCCGAGGCTATTGTAGAAAAATGCCCAGAAGAGGTTCTGTTTGATTACCTTCATGGTCTGGGATGACAGCCTGATGGCCGTGGGCACCAGCCGCAGGTCGTCAGTGATGAGTGTGATGTCGCTGGCCTCTATGGCCACATCCGTCCCGGCGCCGATGGCAATCCCGATGTCTGCTGTAGTCAGGGCCGGGGCATCATTGATGCCGTCTCCAACCATGGCCACTACCTGGCCTTGCTCCTGCAAACGCCGTATCTCTCTGGCTTTGTCGGCAGGCAGTATCTCGGCCATAACCTGATCGATGCCCACGGCTTGGCCTATGGCGCGGGCGGTCTTCTCATTATCTCCGGTAATCATGGCCACATGCAGCCCCATGCGCTTAAGGGCCGAAACCGCATCCCGGGCAGATTCCTTGGGGACATCGGAAAGGGCAATAAGGCCGGCCGCCGTTCCTTCTTCAACCACGAAAACACAGGTTTTTCCCTCGCGGGCGAGCCTTTTGGCACTCTGATCCAAACCCTGCATCGCTACTCGCTCTTTCTCCATGAGGCGGAGGTTCCCAAGGGATATATTCTTGCCGTTTAAGGTGGCTTTAGCCCCGAGGCCGGAGAGGGCCTCGAAGTCATGGACAGGGTAGGGGGGCACCTCTTCCCGCTGGCTTCTTTCCACGATGGCCCGGGCGAGAGGATGTTCGGAGAGGGCCTCAATGGATACCGCGATCCGGAGAACGTCTTTTGGTTGCAGGCCCTCTGCCGGTAGTATATCCGTGACCTCCGGCTCTCCCTTGGTCAATGTCCCCGTCTTGTCAAAGACAATCGTTGTAAGTTTGTATGCCTTTTCCAGGCTTTCACCGCCCTTGAACAGGATGCCGTTTTCAGCCCCTAAGCCGGTTCCGACCATGACCGCCGTGGGTGTGGCCAGGCCCATGGCACAGGGGCAGGCGATGATCAGGACGGATACAAAATTCAGGAGGGCGCGGCTAAGGAGCGGTTCCGGGACAAGAAAGTACCAGATAATAAAGGTGATCACGGCTATAGTGAATACCACCGGGACAAAGACAGACGCCACCTTATCTGCGAATCGCTGGATGGGCGCTTTAGACCCCTGGGCCTCTTCCACCAGGCGGATGATCTGGGCCAGGGCAGTCTCCGCGCCTACTTTAGTGGCTTTGAAGGTGAAGCTCCCGCTCTTGTTCAACGTGCCGGCAAATACTTCGCTCCCGGCCTGCTTGGTCACAGGCAGGCTTTCTCCGGTAAGCATGGATTCGTCCACCCCGGAGGCCCCGGAGATAACCATGCCGTCCGTGGCGATCTTTTCTCCCGGCCGCACCAGGACAATATCCTCTTTCACGAGGGCCTCAATAGGGATGTCCATCTCTTTGTCATCCCGGATAACACGGGCCGTCTTTGGCTTAAGCCCCATCAATTTCTTTATGGCGGCAGAGGTCTTTCCTTTGGCCCGGGCTTCCAGAAAGCGGCCCAGGATAACCAGGGTAATAATCATGGCTGCGCCGTCGAAATAGATATGCGGCGCGATACCGGCCCGCGTAAAAAAATCAGGCCAGAATGTAGCCACGGCAGAATAGAGATAGGCGGATAGGGTGCCTACGGCCACCAGGGTATTCATGTCCGTTGTTTTTTGTCCGGCGGCCTTGAGGGCGCCCACATAAAAGCGGCTCCCTACCCAGAACATTACCGGTGTGGCAAGGATAAGGAGAGAAAAGAGCATGGTCTGTCTGGGAATGGATTGAAGGAATGGGAACCAATGCGGCATGGAACCCGCATGGATAAGGATGCTGAGAACCACGCCCACGTATAATTTTACCTTAAGTTCTTTTATCTCCTTTTTCCGGGCCGCCTCGGCCGGGTCTCCAGATATCTCACCCAGGACACCTAAGAACTCGTATCCTGTGTCAGAGAGTATTTTTCTTAGTTCTTCTACTCCGGACCATTCCGGGCTGTGGGTTAAGGTAGCCCGTGCTGTGGCCAAGTTCACATTTGCTTCTGTGACGCCATGGGCTGATTTCAAGGCTGATTCTACACGCCGTACGCAGGCGGCGCAGGTCATTCCGCCCACGGAAATAGTGGTCTTTTCGTCGCCGCTCTTGTCTTTGGTATGGACCATGACTTGGTCAGCCAACCTCGTACCCCGCTTTTTTTATCTGCTCTTTAATCATGCTTACGTCGACTGGTTTCTCTTCAATAAAAGTAGCTTCACCCTTAGCCAGATCGACTTTGACATTCTTAATGCCTTCGATGCTGTTCAATACCTTGGATACAGCTCTTACACAGTGATCGCAGGACATGCCTTTTATCTTGATGGTAGTCATGGCCTTATCTCCTTATCCTGACTTCTGACTCCTGTATACTGTTTGTATCAAAAGAGACCATACCTTTCGCGCAGCCGCCGGGATAACGCACCGATCGTTGTAAATGCCCTTTCCACTGTTTTTTCCACATCCGGGTTGACAAGACAGCAGGTAGCCGGGGAGAGCATACTCCGGGACAGAAGAAATTCACGGTCAATACCGGCCTTAACGAGGGCAGTCCATAATTCAGCGAGGCGTGCCTCAAGCGAATCAAGGTCCTCTTTTTCAAACGGCTCAAAATTAGTCGGCACCATCCCCCAGACAATGACCCCGCCGCGTTCCAGGAACTTACGGACAGACCGGGCATAAGACACAAAGACTTCTCCGTTGGAGTAGGTGTCCAGAGACAACACGTCCATATCCAGGCCTAATAAGAAGTCCCAATCCGGGTTGCCGCAAAGATGGACGCCACGGGGTCTTTCC
>JAQTTS010000387.1 GCA_028710655.1 Dehalococcoidales bacterium | reverse complement strand
ACCTTCTTGTCCGGGGCAACTGTTTGCCTTAGCCTCATTTCCTGACTCGTTTCTCCCTCGGGGCTATATCCGTGTTATTAGATTTGACAGCATTCTCTGTTAGTCGTATTTCCGGTGGCTTTATCGTGGCATTTTCCCGCACGATTTCGGCGTAGCCCATTTTCACCAGCCGCAAGGCCTCGTCATCGTGCAAAGTTTCAACCTTGTTTGTCCGGTCCAGGCCGTTGATTATGACTGACTTGTAGCGGATGGTGATCATTTCCTTTTTGGCCTTCTACGTTTATTGCCTTGTGGCGGCTTCACCTCAGTTTTGGCAACCTTGGCAGGTTCCAGCGACAAAGCCCGACCTTTGCTTATCCATTGTTTTGCTAGCTCGGGTTGTACATCGGCCACCTGCCCCTTGTAATAAGTGCCCCTCGATGTGATCATAGTTACCAGCATCTGTATTTTCATAGAACCTCCATGATGGCCTGCGCCGCCCTCTCGGCAGCACAGCCATCGGTGTATTCGTAAACTTTCTTAACAGCGATATGACGCTTTTTCCTCTGTTCTCTGGTATCCTTGAGTGCTCGCTTGATGAACGGGATTAAATCTTCCGGATGATCGCAGTTCACCCCAACGTCGGCGCAGTCCCAGAACCTCAAACCGTGCTCGATGTCCCGCCTGTACCAGGGGGCGTTAAGCACCACCACCGGACGGTCCAGCGAGGCGAACTCGTAGAGCGTGGACATCTGGTCACAGACATAGACGTCAGAGCGCTCCATTACCTCTTCGAAATTGGCCACCGGCTCGATGCCGTAGCGTTCCCAGAGCGGTTTTAACGTGGTCCATATTGCGGGGTGCCCGTGTCCCAATATCTCCACCTCGCCTGTCTTGTTCCAACGGCCGAGCTGCGGGATAACTCTCCTGTAATATGGAAGAGTGCTGCGTGTCTCCGGTACGACCTTGCACTCCCAATGAAAACTGATAACTACTACCGGCGGGTTGCTGCGCTTTTCCCGGGGCTTTAAGTGCCAACTGTCAAGCTTGGGACAGCCGACGATCGCGATCTTTGACCCCGGATAGGCCGCAGCGTCCTTCGCCGCCGGATGCTGGCCTGGCTCAATGAATAGACAAGCCAGCCCCCTGCCTTTGCCCCCGGCATAACTGACGTGCCTGTTATCTGCAAAGGATTGTCCGGCCCCGTGATTAAGTAAAACCAGTTTGCGTTGGGGCGTCAGCATCTTGATGGGAAAGGCCATCGATGCCACTACCAGAGGCCCCTGCAGCTTGGATGGCGTCGAGGTGTCCAGGTAAGAGGTAACTTTGACCGCCTGTATGCCGATGGAAGCTGCATATACGAGCAGTTCATCGTTGGTAACTACGAACTGGCCCCTGTTTATCTCGGGTAGCTGCTGGTAAATCGGCACCAGGTGGTCAATGAAATGCCGCTGTCTTGCATAGAAATCGATCTTTCTCGACTTCATTTGGCAATCCGCTGCGCCGAGATCAACCTTCCATAAACCTCCCATTCCGCCCATTGCTCCCAGCTCTTTATGCGCTCAACTACCATCTGGATTTTGGGATTGTGATAATCGTGCAGAGCGATCATGCCACCGATAGGAATGAACTTCTGCCAGTTCTGATAATCTCCCCAGGCCTCTTTGTACCAGTGGCAGCCATCGATAAATAGCAGCCCGATATCTTTGTCCCAGGTTTTGGCCACATCGCAGGAAAATCCCCTGATAGCTGTGATCAGATTACCGTATAGCTGCGTCTGCTGGTGAAAGGCCTCAAGCGTCTCCTTGGCCTGGTATTTCTGCTGTCCATACTGCTGTCTCAGATCCCAGGTATCAACTGCATAAACCGGGATATTTTTCCCATGCCGACTGCCAGCTGCTAAAAAGCAGGTTGATTTGCCCTTAAAGCTGCCGATCTCAACGATGACGCCATTAGTAACTTTGGAGGCCAGGTAGGACAGGCGCAGTCCTTCACCGAACCTGATCAAACCCTCCAGCTGATAAAGGCTCTTGCTCTCGGGTAATACTAAAACGTCCATACTTTTTCTAAAAAAGGGGGCGGTTTCAAGCCGCCCCCTTACTTGGTTAGCTGCCCTGTTCAAAAGGACCGTAGATGAAGGCTTGCGGCCGGTAGACGGCCAGGGCAATCCTTTCCTCGCAGAGTATGGCGACCATATTCTTGGTGAAGAAGTCGCTGTGATGCTCGGAGATGCGGATCGAGGCCTGCTCACGGTCGAACAGCTGGGCTCCTAACGAGAAGGCACCCACTAAAAAGTTGCCCTGGGCAATGGTGGTGGTCTCGACCACCGGCACCCTCCACAACCTTGATACGCCGCCCTCGGGTACGGTCACCCAGAGGTAGCGCTCATCGCTGCCCTTTAAAAGCTCGATATTGGCCCAATCGGTCGGGTGCAGGACGATGCCGGTAACCGGATACTGTGCCAATCCGGCCTGCAGGATGGCCTTGCGGATGACATCCACCAGGTTGTCGTTGACGCTTCTCAGGCTGTCATCAAAGGCAGTCGCCTCGGTGACCAGGCCGGAGACGTTTCCACCTGAGCCAGTACCATTAAGGATCTGATCCTCCTCCTCAAGCTTGAGGCCGTAGACCAGTCGGCTGTTGATGTAGCTGGAGAGCACCGAGGCATCAGCGATGATCTGCCGGGTAGCGGGCACCCAGTGAGCGATGGTCACCACCGGAGCAGTGTCCTTCTCAAATTCTAGCGTGCTTTCCGGTTTGGCTACCTCGGTGCCTTCCTTGCTCTCGGCAACAGGAGCGGCAGCGTTAGTGTAGACCGTCTCCCTGACGTACTCGATGGTGTTGCTGCCCGTGGTGCCTTTGGCCAAAAGATCACGGATACGAAGCTGCTTCTCTGGCTCGGTAATGATGCCGGATATCCTGTCGGGCACGACCAAGTCAGCGGTATTGTCAGCACCGGAGATGATATCGCGGACTTCA
>JAQTTS010000386.1 GCA_028710655.1 Dehalococcoidales bacterium | reverse complement strand
CTTTCGCCATCGGCCTCGGTTTCTCCGTCTGTCAGTCCGAGCGCCAGCCCATCTGTTTCTCCTTCGATTTCACCATCTTTAAGCCCTTCAGCTTCAGTTTCGCCATCCCTTTCACCGTCAGTTAGTCCGTCTCTTTCTCCTTCCGCGTCAGTATCGCCTTCAGTAAGTCCCAGCGTCAGCCCTTCAGTCAGTCCTTCTGTTTCTCCGTCAGTTAGCCCGAGTGCTTCTCCGAGCGTCAGCCCGTCATTATCGCCTTCGGCTTCGGTTTCTCCGTCAGTGTCTCCGTCAGTTAGTCCGTCAGTGTCTCCGTCAGCCTCGGTTTCTCC
Organism: Dehalococcoidales bacterium; assembly: GCA_028710655.1. The sequence continues at coordinate 2,650 of JAQTTS010000386.1, read as the reverse complement.
GTCGATCAGTCCCAGTGTCAGTCCTTCGGTTAGTCCCTCTGTTTCGCCGTCTTTAAGTCCTTCGGCGTCGGTTAGTCCGTCCGTTAGCCCCAGCGTCAGCCCTTCGGTTTCTCCTTCCATTAGCCCGAGCGTCAGTCCTTCGGCAAGTCCAAGCGTTTCACCCTCCCAGAGCCCTTCAGTTTCTGCTTCTCCGTCGGTTTCTCCATCGGTATCGCCCTCGCAATCACCGAGCGCTTCAGTCAGCCCGTCAGCATCACCGAGCGTTTCTCCATCGCAGTCTCCATCGGCATCGGCCAGCCCGAGCGCCTCGCCAAGCGTTTCTCCTTCAGTCAGTCCCTCAATATCTCCGTCTCAATCGCCTTCGGTGTCAGCCAGTCCGAGCATTTCTCCATCAGCCAGCCCCTCGGTCAGTCCGTCTATCTCACCCTCCCAGAGTCCTTCAGTTTCGGCATCAATATCGCCCAGCGTTTCGCCTTCGCAGTCACCTTCAGCGTCAGCGTCTCCCTCGGCATCGCCATCTGTTTCTATATCAGCCAGCCCGTCGATCAGTCCATCGCAAAGTCCTTCAGTATCGGCTTCGCCGTCTGTTAGCCCGAGTGCTTCGCCGTCGGTCTCTCCTTCGCTTTCGCCTTCGCAATCACCATCAGCTTCAGCCAGCCCGTCTCAAAGTCCTTCAGCTTCTCCTTCTCAATCTCCGTCCGCCTCTCCTTCTCCAAGCGCTTCGCCCAGCGTTTCGCCTTCGCAGTCACCTTCAGCCAGTGCATCTCCTTCTGTTAGTCCCTCAGCCAGTCCTTCAGCCAGTCCGTCAACCAGTCCGAGCCAATCGCCTTCAGCCTCTGTCAGCCCGAGCGCCAGCCCCTCGGCTCCGCCCGGTGATATAAAGACGATCAACGATTTGGGTGAAGCTTCAATAAAAACAATTAACGGTTTAGCCAACGCTTCGATAAAAATCGTCAACGGGTTAACAATGAATTAGGAATGCAGTATAATTAAGTAGTCAACCGCTAATGCAAGCGAATATTAAACTAACTGGCACCAAAGCTTACGCTAAAGTTTTATTATTAGCGTTTGTTGGTTTGGCATTGGCGTTTATCGGCGGTTTATCCGTAAGCGCCGACACGTATCAAAGCACCAACTTCCAGATTTTGGATCCCGTCATCGGCGCCGGCGCGCAACGGGGGACTTCGGACAGTTATATTTTACGGCAGTCTTTGAATGAAACCGGTTTGGGCACGTCTTCGGCATCGCATTTTGAATTAAATTCCGGATTTCTAACTTGGCCATTCAGTGAACCGGCAAGCAACGTGAGCGCTTCGGCCGGCGACGGCCAAGTAACCGTATCCTGGACCGCCGGCACCGGCGTTTTGGGCTGGACGCTATCCAGCTATACCGTGGGTCAATCAACGGTTTCGGGGGGTCCCTACACTTATAGCTCTAAAGGAAACGTTACTTCGGCCGCGATCAGCAGCTTAACCAACGGCACCCCTTATTATTTTGTAGTGGTTAATGAAGATATTTTCGGCAATTACATCGCTACTTCGACTGAAGTTTCCGCTACGCCGACAGCGGCCGCGCCTTCCTGCGGAGACGGCAGTTGCAACGGTTCCGAAACCTGCAGCAGCTGTTCCACTGATTGCGGCAACTGCGGGGGCGGCGGGGGAGGCGGCGGAGGCGGAGGCGGCATAGCGGCTCCGACGACCGCGGTTATTCTCCAGGGCAAAGCTTATCCCGGAGCAGAGCTGACTATTTTGCAAGATGGGAGCGTGGTTACCGGCGGCATTTATGCCGACTCCAACGGTGATTTCAAAGTTACCTTGACTACTTTGACAACGGGTACCTACACTTTCGGCATTTGGGCGGAGGACGAACAGGGGAGAAGATCGATTACCTTTTCATTCACCACCACCGTAACTTCCGGGACAACCACCACGATTTCCAACATTTTTCTTCCGCCGACCATTGAACTGGAAAAAGACAGACTGGCCTCGGGCGAAATTTTAGGCATCTTGGGACAGACGGCCGCGCGGGCCGGCCTGACTATCACCATCAATTCCCCGCAAACCTTTACTAAAGTTGCGACTTCCACGGCTTCCGGCGATTGGCGGTATAATTTTGATACTTCGCCCCTTGAAAAAGGAATCCACTATGCTAAAGCCAAGGCCTCCCTTAACGGATTGATCAGCGGGTATTCCAATGTCGTTTCTTTCGCCATCGGAGAAAATATTGCTCCGGGCAAAACGAAAACTGCGGATTTAAATCATGATGGCAGGATAAATCTAACTGATTTCAGTATTCTTTTGTATAATTGGGGCACGCCGAGAAATATTGATACCGACATTAACGACGATGGCTGGGTGAATTTAACCGATTTTAGCATCATGATGTATCAATGGACCGGATAGGCCGCTCTTAGTTTCCATTTTCCATGGCTAAAATATCAAACTCCAAACTAATTGTCATTCTGATCGCCTGTTTTCTGTTCCCTTCCGCCGCATGCGCGGCCAGGTTATATTTGGAACCGGCTGAAGGGGAGTACCACCAGGGCGATACTTTTATCGTCAACGCCAGGATCGATATCGAACAAGACTGCGTTAATACGGTTAAAGCAGACATTGGTTTCTCAACCGACCTTCTGGAAGCCGTTGATTTC
>JAQTTS010000385.1 GCA_028710655.1 Dehalococcoidales bacterium | reverse complement strand
CAGTCCATGCATACTGCTCGGATTAACGGCGCAGCAAGGCTTGGAGATAACGTCGGCGAGGTCCAGTCCTCATCCTCAGAGCACAAGAGTGAAAGTCTTGGAGAAGATCCTGGTTGCTCCGAAAATACCCCCGCCGAGCTACCACGATCCTCAGGCTGGCTGCAACTCCACCTGGTACCCGAGACGTTCGATCCGTCGAACTGCTCGGCGCACCGCTTTTGACTTGTCGCGCTCGTCGAAGTAGTTCGCTCCGAGATCTTGGTATTCCCCGCCATTTCGCAGCAGCGAGTACACGATAACCAAGATCGAGTGGGCGACTGCGAGTATGGCACGTTTTGCCCCGCGGCGGGCGGCCAGTCGATGATATTGGGCAGCCAGATAAGTATCCCGAGTGCGGGTAGCTCCCCAAGCTGCCTCGACGAGAGTATCTCTGAGCCAAGGGTTGCCGTGTCCCGTTGTACCCGTCTTGCGCTTGCCAGCGCTTTCGTTGTTGCCCGGACACAGTTTGGCCCACGAAGCCATTTGAGCTGCAGTAGAAAACCGGCTTACGTCAACACCGATTTCCGCCAGTACGTCCTCAGCCGTCCGTCGCCCCATGCCTGGTATGCCATCGACCCTCTCCAGGGCTTCCTCGAAAGGACACATGCGACTAGCGATCTCCGCATCCATACGAGCAATTTCCTCATCCAGGAAGCAGATGAGACGCAGTTGGCTTTGCAACATCATCCGTTGGTGTGGGCCGACCAATCCGCGGAGCGATTTCTCCAGCTCTGGCTTCTTCTTCCTTAGGCCACCTTTGGCGCATCCCGCCAAAGCTTGGGGATCATCAACTCCCCTGCTGATAGCCTCCAGCATGGCGCGCCCCGAGACGCCCATGATATTGGTGGCCACGCTGCTGAGCTTGATGTTGGCCCCCTCCAGTACTTTTTGGATACGATTCACCACCTGAGCACGCTGGCGAATAATGCTTCGCCGGTATCGCACTAACTCGCGCAATTCACGGTGAGGCCTTTCCGGGATGAAACTACCTCGCACTAAACCATGCCGCAGCAGATCGGCTATCCACTCAGCGTCCTTCACATCTTTCTTGCGGCCAGGCACTGCCTTGATGTGCTGGGCGTTCATCACCAGCAATGTGAGGCCGAGCGCCTCCAGGACGTTGTAGATAGGCCGCCAGTAGACCCCGGTACTCTCCATTGCCACGTGAGTAATCCCCTTGGCGACGACCCAATCTGCCAGTTCGAGAAGGTCACCTGTCATAGTCTTGAAGGTCTTGGTCTCCCTGCCCTCGGGGGTGATAGTACAGGCCACCACGGTCTTCTGATGGACATCCAGCCCGCAACACCTGAGATAGAGAACTGAGGTGGTCCCCGAAAACTGGACAGGTAGCTAAGATAGGGTTCTGCTCCTAAAATAACAGGGGACCGGACAAAAGGAGCAGGACAGTGAAACAGAGCCGCAGGAAACACAACCCGGAGTTCAAGGCCAAAGTAGCGCTGGAAGCCCTCAAGGGTGACGAGACGGTGGCCCAACTGGCCAGTCGGTACGAGGTCCACCCCAGCCAAATACGTTCATGGAAAAAGGCTTTGTCCGAGGGTGCTGCTGGCATCTTCGGTGGTGAGGCCAGCAGCAAGAAAGACTCCGAGAGCCTCATTCCCCAGCTCTACCAACAGATCGGTCAGCTCAAGGTGGAACGGGATTTCTTGGAGAGCAGGTTTGGTCGCTGAGCCGGGAGCGGCGGCGTGAGATGGTGGACCATGATCACCCGTTGCTCTCAGTGGTGCGGCAGTGCCGGCTGCTGGGACTCAGCCGCTCCGGGCTGTATTACCAGCCCGTGCCGGTCGCGGAGGAAGACCTCACGCTCATGAAGCTGATCGACCGCCAGTACCTGGCCACACCCTTTTACGGGGCACGGAGAATGGCCGCATGGCTGAAGACTCAGGGTCACAAAGTGAACCGCAAGAGGGTGCGGCGTTTGATGGCCACGATGGGGCTGGCCGCCATTTACCGGCGCCCCAGAACCAGCGGGCCGGCAGCAGGCCACAAAGTCTACCCATACCTGCTACGTGGCAGGGCAATCACACAGCCCAACGAGGCATGGGCGGCGGACATCACCTACATCCCTATGGCGAGGGGCTTTATGTATCTGGTGGCCATCATCGACTGGCATAGCCGCTGTGTGCTCTCCTGGAGACTGTCCAATACCATGGACGTAGACTTCTGTCTGGAGGCCCTGGAGGAGGCTCTCAGTAAGGCCAGGCCGCAAATCTTCAACACCGACCAGGGCAGCCAGTTCACCAGCGAGACCTTCACCGGGCTGCTGGAGCAACATGGGGTTCGCGTCAGCATGGACGGCAAGGGCAGCTACAACGACAACCTATTCATCGAGAGGCTATGGCGTAGCGTGAAGTACGAGGAGGTTTATCTGAAAGCGTACCAGGACGGGCGAGAGGCCAGAGCCGGGATCGGCAACTACATCCGCTTCTACAATACACAGCGCCCGCACCAAGCCCTGGGATACCGCACACCGGCAGACGTGTACCACTCAAGGCAGATGGAAACAACACAAGGATGTCTGGTAGAATCCCCGAGGCAGGATATCCCAACGACAGGATCCCTGAGGAAGGCAGACCCTATCTTAGCTTAGCCTCTAACCTGTCTAAACAATGGGGCCCACCTCAGATTTCGGCTTTGTTGTCTTCCGTGAGATTACAGTCAAGAACCACCTTTGTTCGATCGGGGTTAAGAATCAAGGCCATGTTCCCGCAGCCAACGTTCAGGACATGGAGTTCCATATTGTTGTTCCTCCACCATCATTGTCAGCGCCTGTCTTGTCAGGCGGGCACAGACACGGATTCTACCACTGGAGTCATCAAGAGTCATGAAAACGATGTTAGTGCTGCCTGGGCAAATCACGCTACAAAGCCAGAACACTTCCCCCAATGACAAGCTACCTTCTGTAGGTTGCCAACTCCTCGT
>JAQTTS010000384.1 GCA_028710655.1 Dehalococcoidales bacterium | reverse complement strand
CAACCGAGGTCCAGGCTCCGCCGTCCACCGAGTATTCAATCGCCAGATTACTGGAGACATTACCGACGGTTGACCAGGTAATATCATGGTCTGTCCCGACGATCCACTCATCGGCACTGGTCGGAGCGGTAACCGTGATCGCAGGATTATACAACACCTTAAAATCGCTGTTGGAAGTATCGGAACGGCTTTCCGCGTCAATGATCTTGATCCTACAGGTATCCGATGGCGAATAGGCCACGCCAAACCTGTCTGAACCGGTAATATTCCAATCCCAGGAAGTAGTGGCTGTAGTCCTGCGGCCCAGGTTATACGGATAGCTTCCGCCTCCGTCGGTAGAAAGATAGATATCCAAAGGAGGAGTAACCTCACCGCCTAATACCCAGGTGATTGTATGCGTGTAATTAAGCTCCCACTCTTCTGCTCCGTTAGGGCTGGAGATCTGGAATCCATGGATGTAGAAATTCGGCGAATCATCATAAACCGTGGAATCGTTATGGTCTCTGACCTTAACCAGGCAGGTTTCTGACAAATAATTGGGCACTGTCCAGGAGTAGCTCCCGGTGTTATCTACAGTGGTTACCTGACCGGTGGCTCCTGCCATGTCCCTCCAAGTGGCGCCGTCTATCGTATAGAGCAGGTCCACCTGGCTCATCGTACCGGTGTCATTCCAGGTGACGTTGTAGTTGGCTCCGGAGACATAGGATTGGTTCAGTGTAGGCGCGGTTATCTCAAAAGCGCCAATGATCCGGAAGCCGGCGGCAGAGGGATCATTGGTATCGGCATCAACCGCGTCGGAAACCCGTACCAGACAGGTATCTCCCGAGGTAATCTCATCAGGGATGGTCCAGCTGAATGTCCCATCATTGGTGACAATGCCGTCATTGGCCGTACCTTCGGCCTCGATTACCGGCGACCAACTGCCTCCGCTGTCCCGTGAATACTCCAATTTAACCAGCGGGATCTGGCCTGCCCCGGAAGAGCTCCAGGTAATGTTCTGCGATGTACCGACCAGCCAGCGCTCTGCGCCATCCGGAGCGGTAAGGTCCACCGAACCAATAATCCGGAAATCAGCCGGCGAAGTTGTAGTAATCACCGGCCAGCCGTTAGAAGAGATCCTCACCCGCGCGTTCGGGGTATGGGCATTATCCACGGTCCAGGCATATGTTCCGGTATTAGGAGCGGTTGCCGCCTCTGTTACCCAATCCGTTCCGTTAAAGTATTCGATCTTGACCGTTTCGGCCAAGGCGCCGTTGGCGACATTGGTCAAGCCGTCTTTATCCCAGGTAATATTGTGCTGCGAGCCAATGGCCCACTCCTCGCCTCCTACCGGCGAAGTAATCGTCAGATAGGCAGTAACATACTGCATGGTAAGATCGCTTAAGATCGGGGCGTTCTCTCCGGAAGAATAAAGCATCGCGCGATACTGGAAATACCGGTCATTGACCGCGTCGGTATGCGCGGAGTTGATCCCCTCGCTTCCCGTATAATTAAGGAAATAGGTAGTTGCCGAATTGATATTGATCGCGATGTTATCCAAATACGGCGTAGTTGTCCCGCTATTGGAGTGTAAATACGCGCGATAAATAAATTCACCGGATGAGGCCACCTCGCTCATAAACTCCGCTAAATGGGCGTTTACCTCGGTAGCGGTGTTCGCTTCAGAGTATCCGCCGGTTACCGCTGCCCAGGCAGAACCATTCCACCAATACCACTCATAACCGTTATTGGAACACTGGTATTTGATCTCTCCTCCGGTCTTGGTGGCGGTCTCCTGAAATTCACTTAAGTTATCGTTGTAGAATGCGCCTAAGATCGGCTGGATCGTCGGATTGGTCGTATAGTATGTACCGGCAATCGAATAAGTATTGGCCTGCGGCGCAAAGGCAAAGGATACTAACGGATCTGCTGAAACATACTTGGACACCAGAAAATAATCATAATAGGCGTAGTTGCCCGAATTGTCATTATCGCAGAATATGCCGGCATATCCGCTGGTATAAGCAGAATCGGATGAAGAAATCGTTCCCGTATCCTTCCAGTATGCCGAGAAACCGTTACCCGAATCAAGTTTTCTTATTTCCAGATACGGGGAGCTTGAGCCGATATCCTGGTTAAAATATGCCTTAAAAGTAGACCAGGAAGGAGCTACCAGGCCGCTGCCGCTGGCATTAGAATCAACTATGGCGAAATATCCGGCAGTATTACTTTGCATACAAACACCTATTCCGCTATCCAGGTCCCCGGTATTATTGGTCGAACGCAACCTGGTTGCCGCGCGGACATTCTGCCCCATATCAGTCTTTGTATAAATCGCCGCATCGCCTCCGCTAATCCGTGCTTCGCCCCCGGAAACCACAACACTGCCGGTGGAACCCTGCCACTTTCCGGTATCAATGCTGGCTCCGGTAAAATCATCGTAGAAAAGAAAAGTATTGGCTCCGCTGCTGGTGCTGCTAGCCGCGCCGTTGCCGTAATAAAGATAAATCGACTTTGTGCCGACAGGAATTGAAGGCACCTTTACCCAGACCATTGCCGTCTGATTGGCATAGCTGAACTCGGTCAAGCAGTGGCTCAATACCGTAGTATTGTCGGCATCGACAATCCGGATATCGTCGCCGTCGTTCTGCACGTGCGACCAGAAACCGGTATGCCCGGAATCAATCTCCAGCCTGACCTGATAATCTGTCAAGGCGGTTCCGGAATTAGCAACAGTTACCGTTTCCCGGTAAGGCCAGTTTGCTCCCAATGTAGGCGAGGTAGCTAATTCTTCGGTGGTCGGGAGATAAACCGAACCGGTAAAGAAGTTGGAGGCCGTTTCCAAGCGCCAGTCATCGGTTTCATTATTGTAGACATTACTGACTACTAAAGCAAGTTTTAAGAAGGATTCATTGGAATAATTACTGTCGTAAAGCATAGTCCAGGTATCGGACCCGTAAGGCCGGAAATAATAAGTGGCGCCGGTGTCTTTTAAGGTAATCT
>JAQTTS010000383.1 GCA_028710655.1 Dehalococcoidales bacterium | reverse complement strand
GTCAGGTCCTGAAGGGGATCTGGGAAAACAAATTCTGAACGAAATTACTTTTGAAATAATATACTAGCCAGGAGGTGAAAGGTGAAAAGGTTCCGGGTCTACAAACAGGAATTCAAGCACAAGATCTCATACTCCATCGTTGGCCATGATCTGAGCAAGAATTACCTGGTAAAGGGAGCGGTGCTCGTCGGTTACATCAATGCTACGAGCCGAGACGGCGCCGCGGAGATGGTCAAGACTCTGACCGAGAATGGCCTGCTCAACAACCCTGCCATCTCGCATTAACATTTCTCAGGAAATAATACAGGAGGTGAAAATTGGAAATCGTACACTTTACCGATCCCGACGAGTTCTTTCACGAAGTCGACCTCGAGTGTAAGAACATCGAAAACGGCGTCATTCGAGCCACGATGCAATTCGTCTCTGTTTCCGCTCCATACAAAGGCATGACCGCTGTTGACGTTGTGGCCACCTGTGTGATTCGCCCTGTTGCGGTGAGACCGAATCGACCGGTTGGTCCGCGATACCTGGCGAAACTGCAGAAGCAGATCGGGACGATCTTCTCTTCCAGTGACAGCATCGGCCAGAAAGTTTGTGCTGAAGCCGAAGACCTGGTAAACAAGATCAGAGACGCCTGCGGGGAACGTGATCGTAACATCGAATGCCGTCCCGGCATAATCATCGACAAGGAGGCCTGATATGGCAATGTGTCCGTTCAGGGAAGGCTCAAAGCGGTGTATCTGGTGGCTGACAGGGTGTACGCATCCGGAGCCATTACCCGGGGTTATGACCCCGGAAGAGTGGAAATCTACCAATGTCGCCTGCAGCCACTGTAACGGATGTCTACCGCGTAAGGAGCTGGTATATGAAGAAAAGCACTAAGCCCATGACTCATTTCATCAAGAACTCTGCCGACCGCCTGGCGGAGGCAGACAAGATACTGGCCATGAACCCGACCGACGACTATATGGTCAGCTACCGGCGCACGGAGTCCCGGATACTTCTATTACTTGCACTCCGTTATTTCTTCAAACTTCACATTAACACCGTATGCAAGTTATTCCATAAATTCAATGCAAGTAATGCAAGAATAAAGGAGGTGTCTGTTGACAGAAATACAGCGCATAAGCATTGAACTCTTCGACCCGAATCCCTACCAGCCTGAGACACGAATCCAGGTTACGGACCAGGTAGCGGAGCAATATGGCAAATCGATACTGCAGCATGGTCTTCTGCAGACCCCGCTGGCCCGAGTATCGCCGAAAAGCAAAACCCGCAAAGACCTCAGAGGGGACTATCGCTATGAAATGGGGGACGGCTGGCTCCGGCTGACCGGTTTCAGGTGGCTGGTGAAAAACGGCCATCCGGACTTTAAGACTATACCCTGTGAGGTTCGTGATCTCTCCGATGAGCAGATGGCCCACCTGGTGTTTGAAGCGAACGGCGTCCGGAAGGACCTGAACCCGATTGAGACGGCGACATACTTCCAGAAGTACCTGTCCGACTTTGGTGTTACCGAAGGAAAGCTCGCCGAGATCCATGGGCTCTCCCAGGGGGAAGTAGCCAATACCATCCGTCTGCTGCAGTTGCCGAAAGACGTGCAGTACCTGGTGGGGCAGGGGACACTCTCGCAGACGCACGCGCGCCATTTGTTAAGATTGAACAAGGTACCGGAGCTACAGGCGAAGGCAGTCAAGGCGGTGATCAAGGACAACATCCCTGTGAGCCGTCTGGCCAACGACGTAGAGGTCGAACTTTGGCAGCACTCGAAGTCTCTGAACGCCAAAAGCGAAGAGAGCTACAACCGCCCCACCTTCGATGTCGAGACCTGCAAGGGCTGTGAGCACACTGTCGAGGCCTCATATCCCTATGGTAACCGGAAGAAGGAGCTGCGGTGTCTCAATCCCGAGTGCTGGGACAAAAAAGAGGCAGCTGCCGTCGCCGTGAAAGTGAAAGAAGCGAAGGCGGAGCTCGAAAAGGACTTCAAGGGGCAGAAGGTATTCACCAATAAGGATCTGTCCTATAACCAGCGTGAGGACTTATCCGAGTACACGTTGAAACTGCTCGACAACCCTGGGGAGTGTAAGAAGTGCGATAAAGTAGTGCTCTACAAATACGACCTGAAAGCAGCTGGGAAACCCGAGAAGGTATGCACTAACCCCCAGTGCATGCGTCAGAAGAAAGCGAAGAAGACCAGGGACGAGAACAAAATCCGCTCCGGAGAAGACAAAGCCCTGACGGCGAAACTCGCGCAGGCATTTGTCCACGCCCCCAGTCCCCGATCGGCGATGTTGATATATGCCCGGCATCACATTCCCGGCATAAGTGCTGCTGCCAAAGAAGATCTGGCGGTGTTGGTACCCGGGTTACCGAAACTGGCAAACGGACATCTTAACATGGACAAGCTGATGGTACAGGTTGAAGAGAAGCCGTTGGACGAGCTCCTGAAACTTGTGGTTGCAGCGGAGTTCTGCCAGGTACGGCGCCAGCATTCTTACGAGAAATTCAATACCAAGCTGACTGCCGAGCTGAAAAAGGATCTGGCGACCATCGAGGGCACACTTGAGAAACACGTCGAGGAGCTCAAGGTATGGCAGGAAGCGAACTGCCGGGGCTGCAGCAACGCGAAAGATGTTCTCGTTGGCAGCGGGTTAGAGTGTTGTGAGTATACATATAATAAGAAGATCCTCGACGACGGGACCTGCGAGCGTGGGAAAGCGCATAAAGCCAAAACAGAGTCAAAACGAGCCTCTGTAGTCAACGAGGAAGCCTCTTCGGAGGAAAAGCCGACGGATAGCACCCCCCGATCTGAGCGTGAGGTGGTAAAAGGTATACCGGCGGACACCCCGGCGGCTAGAGCTATACATGCTATACATGCTATACATACTAACGATAAAAAGGCTCTGGAAAGGGAGCTGGCTGGTGTCCCGGACGGGGTTCGCCTGGTGGAAGAGGTACCCGACGAAGAGTGCAAGAAGTGTGCTCTG
>JAQTTS010000382.1 GCA_028710655.1 Dehalococcoidales bacterium | reverse complement strand
CAGACTATCCCGCGCCGCCGTAGCAAACGAAAATCTCAGGAGGTTAGTAAGCCTGTTTAGGGCCGGCTGCCCCCAGGGTGTAACATTTTGGCCGACGAAAACGTAACATTTTCACCCGCTGTTGACAATGGCTTCTACCGAGTGTCCTGGCTATCTTGCATCTTGACAGACCCTGCTCCCGGAGACTCCTTATCCGCTCGGCCTCGGTATCACCAACGTGGTAATCGTAATCTTGCAAGAGCTTGGCTCTCTGCCTGGACAGGTAACACTTATCCGCCGTGTTTAGCCTTTCTCCGTTGACCAGAAGTTCCCCTATTCGTTTGAGTCTTTCAGGCAGAGCATTGAAAATGGCTCTGGTATCCAATTCGGTATCGGTATCAGAGGTATGATAGATATACTCCCAGTTATGAGACGCCATCTCCCCATACTTACTCTCAAAGATACGGGCAGACCTTCCCCGCTCCCTGTACTTCCGCTTCCAGTAGTCGGCTATCATACATCTGCCGACAAACCAGAGTGAGGCAGGCGTTATTTCCCCGTTACGTTTATCGGAGACCGTCTTGAGCTTTAGGATGATGTCCATCTCAATATCGTCCCTATCTTCGGCTAAGACATGGCGTCTAAGGGTATAGGCTATCCTGGCGAAGGCCTTGTAACCGTCAAGTTGGTCTTGGCGGTCGTAAAGCCATGAATGAGACATAGTACCCCCTTCCCAGAGCATAAAAAAACGCATAAAAAGGCGAGTCTCCTCGCCTCTCTATGCGTGGCTGTTTTGTGAGTTCAAGCGTTCAGTTCAGGCTTATGCTACGGCGACTGGTTCTTTTGCCTTGCGTTTTGCCTTGTGCTTCGGCTTATCGGCTTTAGTGATTGCTTCGGCTTCGGCTACCGCATTGGCTTTCTCGGCTTCGCTTACCATCTCGGCTTCTGGCTCGGTTGGTTCGGTATCCTCGGCGGGTTCGGTTTCTACCTCAACTGGCTCGGCGGTCTGTGCCTCACCTTTCGGCGTCTGGCTTTCACCAGCAAACATCGGCATTACCACAAGCTCATAGTCGGGAGAGGTAAAGAGCATTGGCGACTTACTGTCTACCAGTTTAAGCTCTACCATCCCGCCACAAGCTCTTAAGGCGTCAGCAAGGTAACTGCCATCCAGTCTTATCTTGCCTTCGCCCTGTGTATCGGCGGGTATCTCTGCCAGTCCCTTATCATCGGGACTGGACATCGTGAGCTTGCCGTTGCCGATGGTGAGGTCTATCGGGTATGCCTTGCTGTCGGACAGGACTTTGAGCGAGCTTACCGCCTTGATTGCCTCGTTAGTATCAAAGCTAACAAAGGTGTTGAAGTCGGCGGGTATCAGCTTCTCGTATTCGGGAAAATTCCCGTCAGCTCCCCGCCACTTGTAGCGGATTAGCTCGGTGTCCAGAACAAGGCTCATTCCGTCAAGGCTTTCCCCGCTCTTTTCAAAGCTCACCTTGACCCTGTATGCCCTTCGCAGGGCACTGGTCACACCCCTTAGCTCATCACGGCTTATCAGGACTTGCCCCTCATCGCCGTCAAAACCCAGCTTCACCACCGCAAGCCTGTAACCATCGGCACTCACCATTGTGAGCTTGCCGTCTTTTACCCTGAAAAGGACACACTGTAAGACAGGTTTTGAGTCCTCTTTGGTCGTGAACGGCAATACCCTTGATAGGGCTTCCGATAGCTCAAGTGCTCCGAGGTTAGGCTTGACGGCATTGGAAGGGCTTACCCTGACATCGCAGAGCGTCAAGGGTGTTTTATCACCCACCCACGCCAAGTCCTCAAGGTAGCTGGTATTCGCTCCACAGACCACCTTCAGTCTCTTGTGTCCGTTAGCTTGCAACCCGCTAGCACTATCGTTGGCGGAAGGCACTATCTTGACGACATTGCTTCCACCGAGAGACTTCAGGTAATTGACAAAGCCTTTACGCCCTATCGTGAAATCAAGAAGCGTCACCCTCTCGGATAACGCCCTCGTTAGGGCGTTTACCAGTGTCGCCTTATGAGCGACCATTCCCAAACCTGAACGCTTGCCCTCAATATTCAGTTGTTCTATTTGAACACCCCCCTTTGGCTATCCGATAGTGGGCAAGGCTATCGGCTTTGCCTAATAGTAAGCTACCGATAACCCGCAACCCGCTGGCATTATCGGTGCTTCCACTATATAAGTCTCCGAAAATGCCTGAAACGTTACCCCGCAATCAGAACTTTTTGCTCTCTTTTACGCCACTTACAAAGGTATTTCCTGTCAGCTACGGCTAGGGCTTCCCCGTTGTCCAGCTTGTGAGCTATTGCCATTAGCCGTTGCGGAAAGCGTAGCAGGAAAGTCCTGGCATCTACCCAAGCATCAAGGTCAAGAGCCTTATCATCGGCTATCAGTTCCCCAAGTTCGGTAGTATGCCCTTCGCTGTCTATGATGGGCTGATTAAGCCTATCCAGCTTGACGGCTTGGGGACACTCGGCATACAGGTCATTTTCTCTACACTTCTGCCTTTGTGCCTTGCTACAGTGTTTGCAGTCAAGACCATTATTGAAGCTGTAGTAGCTAAACCAGTAGTCAGCTACGGTTCGGCTGGCTATCCGATACATCACGGCTTCGGTGAAGGGCTTGTGTCCGTTATTCCGCTCCACGTCGGCAAGGTTAGTAATTATCGTGTGGAGAATGTCCTCTTTGTCCTCAGTTTTCACCCTGCCGGTAAAGCGTGAAGCTACTTTGTAGTAGGCAAGCCATTCACCTTCAAGGTGGTCATAGCCGTTGCTGTGGACTAGAGCTTGTCTTTTGTGTTCGTTAGACCTAGACTTGAACTGGCAGGGCTTTGACGTGGCTGTTATACAGCTTGCTGGCTTATGGCACCACGAACAAACGCCCTGCCTCTCATTTAGAGTCCAGACCCGCTCACAGTGGCTACAGTGTCCCTGTGGTTTATCGTGGTCAGGGCTTGCGATTACGCTTGAACTCATCTTTACCCCCTTT
>JAQTTS010000381.1 GCA_028710655.1 Dehalococcoidales bacterium | reverse complement strand
GTGCGAAACCATTGTGCCCATTCGCCGTTAAGTCGGTCATAGGATAGGGGGTTTTCGTCTTGTGGACAGCATAAAGTAGTTACCACGCTTAACCCCCTTTTCATTCGGGCAAGCGTTCAGGTCAAGGCTTTGTCGCTCCGTATTCGGTTGTTAAAGTGCTTCGTGTTTTGTGTGTATTTCTAGCTTCATTTTCCAACAAAAATACAAATTGAGATACATCAAGAAATAGCTATTATGTCGGTAATCCCCCGGGAGAGAATGGTAAATTAAAACAAGAAAATAAGAGCACAAGGAGGGTTACCGTTGAGCTACCGACTTAAGAGAGAGGTGATGGATGGAGTTGTAAATATCTCTTTGGGAATGCCCGAAGCAGACGCTTATCTTAAATTCGTTAGAGACCGATGCCGGCTTAATACGCTGCTAAGCTATGGCTACGATCTCCAGGTCTTTCTAAACTCGATTCAGAAGCCGGTGCTGGAGATCACTCCGCTTGATATCCTTGCCTTCATCGAAAGCCAGCAAGCGGCGAGTAATCGGCAGGGTCGCACGAACGGTCTTTCCATCAAGGGTCCAGGTCTCTCCAACCGGACAATCAAGCGGCGGCTTGCCGCAGTCACCGGTTTCTACGAGTATCTCAGCGTCTATCATGACCTCCCGCTCAAAACTAGCCCTATTCCACGCGGCCTGGTCAGACGAAAGACATCGTGGGGCAATTGGTACGGCAGACCTACCACCACGCCTCTTGTCAAAGCACCAGAGACCTTACCCAGGCCCTTGGACCCCGAAGAGATTAACCCATTCATTGATTCGATGCGCTTTCATCGAGACAAGGCGATGGTCCTGCTGATGCTGCTGGCAGGACTGCGGAAATCCGAGGTATTGAAGCTAGCTCTCAGCGATATCGATTTCGGGCAACACACTTTGACCGTGAGGGAAGGAAAGGGCGGTCACCGGAGAGTAGTGGCTATATCGGACACTGGACTGCAAGAGCTGATAAGCTACCTGAATAAAGAAAGACCCATCAGTACCTCCGATCGAGTATTCCTGGTCATGAAAGGACGAAACAGGGGCTTCCCAATGACCGTAGGGGCCCTGGACACCATCATCGAGTATCATAGGAAGAAGTCAGATACACCAGGAGTACAATGTCATCGACTGCGCCACACCTGTTTCACCGCACTCCGTCAGGGAGGCATGTCACTCGAAGCCTTGCAGGCACAGGCTGGGCACCGCAACATTACCACGACCAGGATTTACCTCCATCTTTGTCCCCGTGAGCTCCAGCAGCAATATCTCCGGGTTTCAGATGGCCTATTTTCCGGAGGACCAACCAATGAATAACCAATTGACCCTGGAAAGATCCACCCTCGAACTGGCCCTCGAAAACAGCCCGGCCATGGCGGATGAAGCCGCGCAGGACCTCGCCTCGTATCATGACAGCCTGATAGCCAGCTACCTGTCATATTTGAAATCGGCCGGTTACTCTCGCTTCGCTTCAAATATGGGCTTGCTCGAACGAAGTGCCAGGCGATTCCTCGGTAAATTCCCCGATCCCCAGCTCTGGCTTTCACTTCCGGTGGAAGAGCAGCGCCGCTGTAATTGCAAAGAGCGCAGCTTTGTACACTACCTCATTTTGCGGCGCCTTTTGCCTATGCCTATACCATATATGCTTACTCGGAAGCCCCGGTTTTTCCAGATGGCGACTCGCCTAATAGAGCGAGAGACATTTCAGCTATACCAGAAGGCAGCTCAACGGCTGGGCTACCAGGAAAGAAGTATTAAAAGTCAGTTTTGCCCTTTGCTCTGCCTGATGATCTGGACACAGAAACCAATCCAAGCTCTCACCCTTGATGATCTGAATACCTTCAGGCAGGAATTGCGTAACGCCTATATGGAATTGGCGAGTCGTTACAAAGGAAAACACCTTCAGAACGGTCTTCCCAAGAGGTGGGATGGGCAATTGAATATAATCCGAACCGTCCTCTTTCACATGGGAGTCTTTCCTCAACTGACCCGCAGCACACGAAGGGCCAGCTTCGAGAAACAATGGAAGGACATTCCGGCAGGCATCGGCGTCCCGGTACGCCGCTATCTGCAGCAGATGGCTTTATCACTTCGCCCTGAGTCCGCCTACCAGGAAAAGGTACGCCTCTTCCGGTTTTTCTCCTGGCTGGCCTGCACCAATCCGGAGGTAACCAGGATCGAACACATCCAGCGAGGCCATATCGAGGCTTACAAAGAATATATCCGATGGGCGACTCTTCTGCATAAATCAAACGGTCCCGGAGATGTACTTTGCCCGACGACCAGGTATCACCTGCTCGCGGCCTTATACTATTTATTCATCCGTATCACAGAATGGCAGTGGCCGGAGGCTCCCAAACGGGTACTCGTGTTTCCAGGAGACTTCCCTATCCTGGACGCACCCTCTCCGAAATTCCTGGATGAGATAGCCGCGGCGAAATTCCTCCAAGCAGCCAGATCTCATCCCGACCTGTTTACCAGACTGTGCTGTATCACTCTTCTTCTGACCGGTATGCGCCAGGGTGAATTCCTCGATCTAACGGCCGATTGCACGGTCCAGATCGGTGAGAATCACTGGCTCCGCGTACCGGTAGGAAAGATGCACAACGATAGATACATCCCGCTTCATCCCGAGGTAAAAAGCCTCTTGGATGAGTGGATAGCACAAAGCCCGCCAAAGAAACCTTTTGACTTCCTGTTTGCCTCGCATGGCTACCGACTTGGGAGAGGCAAAGTAACCTTGGCTGTAGAACGTATTGGAAAGGCAGCCGGCATCAAGGAACACATTTCACCGCACCGGCTTCGGCATACTCTGGCTACCCTGGCCATCAACCGGGGAATGCCTCTGGAGAGCATCGCCGCTCTGCTAGGACATCGCTCTCTTTCCATGACATGGTCTATGCCAGGATCGGGAATCGCACTGTGCAGCAGGAATACTCCCAGGTGAGCGAACATTTGGATGAGCTTTGCAACCGAG
>JAQTTS010000039.1 GCA_028710655.1 Dehalococcoidales bacterium | reverse complement strand
AGGGGGACAAACTCCTTCTGGGTAACGTAGTTGTTCTCGATACGGGCCGAGAGGGCTGAGATTTGCTTTTGGACGTCGCTGATGTCGCCCTTAATCTCCTTGCGCATCGCCTCGATGGCTTTGCTCAGGGTACGGTAGGTAACTCGTTCGCTTTTTTCGGGCATATCAATAATTGTTCATTCTATTAAACAGCCTGGCTAGCAGTATCTTGACCAGCTCGCCAGTGGTCAGCTTGTCGGCTTGGCTTTCCAGGGCCTTCTTATAGAGTTGCCAGTTGGCGTTCTTCTCTTTCTCCATCTCGGCCAACTCCTTTTCGAGACGGTCGATTTTGCGCTGTGCCGACTCAAGGTCTTTCTCGACGGCTCCCTTTTCTTCCAAAACCTTCCCTAGATTGTCGTTGGCACTCTTGGCCTCGGCCTGCCACTTTTTGACGTCAGCCTTGAGTTGCCCGATAGTCGCCTCTTTTTCCTCGAGAAGTTTGGCCAAAGCGTCCTTCTCTCCTCGCAAGGTTCCAAGCTCTTGATTAAGTCTGTCGATCTGTTCCCGAAGCGTGTCAACCTCAGATACGGGTGGGGTCGTTGGGGCGTTAAGTGGCTCGTCGGTTTCGTTGTTCTTGAGGATCTCGTTGGCTCTGGCAATCGCTTCCTTCATGAGTCCGGCGGTGTTGTCCCCGATATTCTTTCCTGGGCAGGCCGTGCCGGACAGAGAGGTCTGCTTGTGGCCCCGAACCAGAACATCAACCCCGTATTTTCGCTCGAAGCGGGCGATGATACGGGCTAGGGCCTCTTTCTGGTGGTCGGTGGGAAGTTCGGTTTCGTAATTGCCGTCTAGCAAAACCCCAATCCCGTGCAGGTTGAACGAGTCTTTGCCCCGGGCGTTGTCGCCGGCGTGATACAAAACATACTTGTCGTCTTGGCTTCGTATCTCGTGGCCGTCTTTGGCCACGGCGATATGGTAGGCAAGGTATGAGTAGCCGTGTTCGCCGCCGGTCTTGGTGGTTTCGGCCCAAGACTTTTTAGAATGGGTGGTCTCGTAAGAGGCAAGGCGTCGGCGTAAGTCGTTGAGGTTGTCGGCTCCGGGAGCGACAGCGGAATGGTGAACACAAATGCGGTTGGGATTGCCTTGTCGTATTACTGCCATATCGTTGTATTGAACTTACGTCATAGATACTCCTCGTCTTGTCGTCTGTCGGTACTTGGCTAGATGGTCATCTGCTCTCGACGAGGGAAAGGCTGTCTCCGGCATATGGACCAGTTGGCTGTAACTGGCGGCCTGTTTGGCGCTGGCCAGCTGTTGACGAGCCTCTGCCGGTCGGGACTGGGCAGGCGATTGTCTCGTTGTTGTTGCCGTGGTCGGCATGGCCATCGGTCGGCTGGTAAACGAGCGGGCTGGTGCTTGAGCTTGGCCCACCAATCGCTTGATGGCTTCAAACAGCGTTTCGGTCGGCGATGAGCGTTGCGTTGGGGCTTGACCGTTTTCGGGGGCGGTGGTAATCGGTTGGGGTCCATAGGGTGTTGGTCGCCACTGCTGGGTGGCTGAGGAGCCAAGCACCCGTTGCGCCGGAGTCGTCTCCTGAGCGCCGATAGCGCCCATAATGTTCTTGACGTAGTTTTGCGTCTCTCGGAATGGGGGGACACCACCATACTTGCGCACGTTACCAGGACCGGCGTTGTAAGCGGCTAAGGCCAGTTTCCAGTCGCCGAACTGGTTGTAGTTGTTGGCCAGGTAACGAGCCGCGCCCATGATGGCCGATTGGGGATCCCAAGGGTCAACGTTCATTCCTTGCGCCGTCGCCGGCATGAACTGGGCGATTCCTTGAGCGCCCGCCGAAGATACCGCCCTGGTGTTAAAGCCGGATTCCTGCCTTAAGAGGGCCGATAACAAAAGAGAGGGGACGCCGGTAGATTGGCTGGCGCGGTCGATGATTGGTCTTACCCAGTCTGGTGTGCCTTGAACGTAATCGGTCATAGTATGATATAATCGGTTTAAATGATTGTTAAGCTGTTAGTTGTTTTTATTCTTTCTTTCCTTTTGATGCTAGGGTTCCAACGTCATTAGTAATCAGCGGGTAACTCCTAAAGAACCTTCCTTGATTAGTCGCATCAACCATTCAAGTCCCTTTTGTCCAGCCTTGCTTTCCTCGACGCCCTTGCCTACAGTTTGTAGGCCGCGGGAAACGCCGCTAATGACCTTTGGGCTCTCGGCAATGGTCGCTCCAGCGTAACCGGCGATCGCTCCAGGGATGCCAGCGGCTGCAGCTCCGGTGCCAGTGATGATCGACTTGACCAAACCTAAGACTTTGGCACCCTTGCCAAGATTGGCTTGTCGTTCGGCGATTTTCTCAAACTCAATGAACTTATGGATCTCGCTCCCAAGCTCGTCAAGTGTCTTTCCACCAACCTTAATGCCTTTTGTCGTGTCCTGAACAAGCTCTTGGAGAGCGTGCCTAACCGAAAGATAGTAGCTGGCCGCTTCCGGCGATAGGCTATACTGGGGTTCCTTAATCAGCCTATCTATGGCCCTTCTTTCGGTAGTTAAGTCGGCCACGTCTATCTCGTCACCGTACTTTTCAACTAGGTTAGTAAGATATTGGGTCACATCTGCGGCCTTTTTCTTTACCGCCGGTATTGGTGAGCCAGAGAACTCATCAACCACGTTGTTAAATTTGCTTATCACCTTATTGGTTGGTACTTTCCTCCCGCTTTTGATGGCAATATCGTCGAAACTAGATTGCAGGTCCTGTAATCTGCTAGCCGCTTGATCGACAAACTCGCCGGTAATCTTGTTTTCGGTAAGAAAATCACTAAGACTCTGGCCCGTCTTTTGCTGGAATTTCGTGACTTGGGAGGGGCTGGGCCTCAGGGCTTTGAGAACGAGATTTTCGCCGCCTTCCTTGATGGTTTTGCCGCCCTTCTTTACTATGGTCTTGGCAACATCGCCGAACTTGATTAAATCGAGAATGTCTGGCGTTGCCACTTCACCAGCTAGACCAAGAGCTAGACCAGCCCCGCTTTCGGGAGCAACACCAACGGTTTTCGGTAATTCCTCCATCACCGTGCTTCTATCCCGAACGCCGCGATAGGCTCCGGCAAACACGGGGTGGATAAGCTCGCCCAAATTGAAGTCTTCAGTCTTTCCCAGTCGGAAATCTGGACCTATTTTCGGCGCCTCGTACTCGCCAGTCATATATTCTCTCGCGGCCTTCAACCCTCCCCCTAGGATACTCGATGGAAAATCGACAGCTGTTCCAACCTTCTGCCAGAAGCTCTGCGGCTCCGCCTGGGAAATCTGAGTTGGTTGGGTGCTCTCAACAAGTCGTCTCGCCATAGTCTGTTTGGTCTAAATCGGTAAGTAGCCTCTATTCAAGTCCTCTAGGTAATCAGGATCGCTGACTCCGTCGTATTCGTAGACCTTCCCATCCGGTGCTTTTAGTTTGGGTCTCGCGGCTAGTTTCTGTGCCTGTTCCAAATCCACAATCACTAGAGTTGGATCGACACCTATTCGCTCAGCCAATCGGGTGTATTCCTCAACTGTTGTCTGGTGTTGGATCTGCGCCGCCTCAAAGAGGTTTTTGGTCTGTTCTCGAAATGCTTTTCTTTGTTTATTTGACAGTCTGTCGCCGCTTATAGCTTTGTTGTACATCTGCCTAATTCTCTCAGGTACGCCAGCGGTGTTCTCGGCGGTAGCAAACTCGCCTTCTCTAACCACCGATCCTGGGTCTAGTACTTTCATGTAGCCAAAGAGCAAGCTAACGTCACCTGCAGCGGTGTCGTTGGAACTGAGGACCCGGTTATATCCATCTCTAACCTCAGTAAATGTCCCGCTTTGTTTCAGGAACTCGCTTCTAAGCTGTTGGGCATTTTTTATCTCTGTTTCACCGACTGAACCTGCGGACTCCCTATATCCCAAGAGTGCCTTCCAGAAAGAGTCCCCATGTTCTGGGTACTTCTCGGCAAGGCTCTGGGCTGCTTGCTCAGGGGTATCGGCATACTCCTGCCAAGTACCAGTCATCAAGTCATTGAGGAATCGATTGGCCCACGTGCTGGCTTCAACTGCTCGTGCCTGGTCACTCCGTTGTGTCTGGTACTTGTCTCTCTCGAACTGTCTTTCCCACGCCCGCTCTAGAGCGCTAACCTCTGAGTCGAGGGCCTCTAGTCCCGCTTTGTACATCATCATCCCGCGGTCGATAACCGAACCATACAAGTCCTGGGTGTTCATGATGTTTTTCCAAATGTCGCCCAACTGGCCAGAGGTTCCTTCATAGCGTCGGCTCACTGCCAGCTCCCGCTGGTAAGGATCCCGCATATACATCTCGCTTTCGGGGTTGGCGTAGCGGGTGGCCAGGGACTTATCGTGGCTGTAAAGCTCCTGGATTTTCCGGTTATAGTCCTCGCGCATCTCGGGCAGGGCCGAACCTTCGCCATAGACGGCCTGGCGGCTGATATCATAGGCTTTGGGCGTGTCGGCGATACGCTGCCCGCGCTGCTTCTCTTTCTCGGCGATTAGTTGTTCGATTTCGGTTAGTTTATCGGCCATATCTCTTATTACTACTATATCATTTCCAGTATTCTCCGAAAACCTTAGCCAATCTCTCTTCAGCCGCTGGCTCTTGCTGGCTGGCCCAACGAGCATATTCAGCCTGGTACTTGCTGTAGTCCCTGGCCTGAGTCATACCGGCCATCTGGGTGGCTTTCTGCTTCTTCTCTTCCTCAAGTTCGCGCTTGAACCGGTCATAGGCTCGGGTCAAGTCTTCCAAACCGCGCTCCTTGGTAACTCCTGAGGTCTCCTCGTACTGTCTCAAGGCTCGCTCAATGTCCGAAACGCCCCGCTCCTGGCCTAGCTCCTCCCCAGTGATAGCCCGCTCCTTGGTGCGGCCAATGTCCTCCAGTCCTCGCTCCTTGGTAATTCCCGCCTCTTCCTCGTAACGTTTCAGGGCCCGCTCGATAGCCTCTTGGCGCTTAGCCTGGTCGGCTTCCAGCCGCTGGGTCTTCTTGCCTGCTAAGCCGCCCTCAACCCCACCTTGGGGTAGAAGGCCGCGGGTGTTGAGGTTTTCCATCAGGGTTGAACGCTCCTCGGGAAAGGTGTACTTGGTCAGCCAGTCAATCTCGCGGGTGGCGTCCTCGCGCTGTTGGCCTACTCCCCGCTCGATGTCAGAAACCAGTCGGTCGGCCTCACGAATGGCGTCTTCTTCGGTATAGCCAATCCGCCGCAAGGTGTCAGCCAAGATACGCTCCGTCTGAATGTCGCTCTCCTCCCGCTTGTAGCGCAAACCCCGCTCGTAGTCTTGCTCCAGCCGTTGTTTGGCTCGGTCAACGTCGCCGCCTTCCTCTTCCAGCAGCCACTCGTAATAGTCCCTGAGCTTCTCCAGGGCTTGGGTTTCTGCCTGGTCCCAGTCAAAATCAAACACCGGATAGCCGCTCGAACCGCCGCCCCCGCCAGGAGACTGTATCTGCCCGTTGACGACGTAATACTTGCCATCGGTCGAAACATACTCGTCAGGATTAACCCCTAACTGCTGTCTGACCTCTTCGCCGGTTAGCCATTTACCTTCTGCCATAGTCGTTTTAGATTACACTGGAACTTAATATCGGTACCTGAAAACTCTGCCAGGAACCGTAACTGGTGCCCGCCGGATTAGTGGCGTAGGCGCGAAAATAGTAGGTTCTGCCTGAGTACAAGCCGGTGACGTTTAGCGAATAAGCGCCGGTGCCGTAACTGCCGCTTTGATTAACCGTCCAGGTGGGGGTCTGAGAGAGGCCGTATTGGAAGCCTCGCACGGTGCAGTTGGCGCCGTTGATGCTGGTGATGTTGCCGTTTAAAGTCGCCCTGGCCGTGCCGATGCCAGAGGCGGCACTGGTGGAAACAGAAGGCTTGTAATAGTAGGTCAGCTGCAGCCGTGGTCGTTGTGAGGTGGTGCCGTAGTTTTTCGGTCTAAAGACAATATGGTCCTTAGCTTCATTGGCCATACGCAGAAATAGGCCATAGTTGGTCCAAGCACCAGTTATCCAGTTTTGCACATAACTGGCGGAAAGGGTCATGTTAGTATCGCCACGGTAGCTGCTAGTGAGTTCTTTTGTACCGCACAATTCGCTTATGCTTGGTGCCGTATTCCAGGAAACATTGTCATTAGACCAATTGGTGATGATCCGATAAGCCCTCAAAGTCGGGGTGTAATCGGCCCAATCATCGTAAGCGTAAAGGTCGAGTTCGGCGGCAGTAATCACCGTTGACGAATCGAGGCTGGAGAGGTCGAACTTGACAGCAGCCCGATAATCGGTGCCGGTGCCGGCTTCCTCACCTACACCGATTTTGCTAGTAGTCGAGTTCTTATAGTCGGGGCTGTCGTTCTGCCACATGGCGCTAGCAGTGGCATACAAGGTTGTCGTTAAAGCCATATCTTGTTGTTAACTAACTTTGGGTACACTCGACGGTGACGAAAACGTCCGTCGCCGAGGACACACTAGTAATATCAAGGGTCAAAACTTGGCCGGCAGTCAGCGTCGCCGAATCGATACTGGTTGTGCTCCCCACCGTCGAGGTCGCTGTCGCCGTCGCTACGGTGGTCGCGTCTTTTTTAATCCGAATTCCTGCTGAGCCGCTAGTGGTCTTGTACCAGACCTTGACCACGGTCATGTTTTGCGGAATCAGGTACCGCATCCCTTGGGCGTTGCCGGTTGCTAGCGTGCCGGTGATGCCGAAGGTAAAGCCGCGGTTGTAGGTAGTGTCCAGGTTAACCCAAGACAGACCGCCGCTGCCGTCGGAAGTAGCATACTGTCCGGAGGTCCCGCCAAAGGCCAGCTTGCTCTCCGCGATGGCGGCTGAGGCTGAGATATCGGCGTTGACGATATTGCCGGTCAGGTTTAGCTTCGAGTAGCCGATAGCCGCATTGTCGGCCACTTGAGCGTTGACGATCGAGTTGACGCCAGCGATAATCTCGTCGCGGTCGGCGTTATAGTAGGCCGGTGTCAGTGAATCGCCGGTTGAATAGGTTCTGGTTTTTGTTACTACTGCCACATCTTGCCACCTCCTTTAAGATGTACTCCTCAAGCCCTTAGGCTTGGCGTACAACTGGTAATCTCTGATTTCCACTGGCCCCTCGTCGCTGGTGTTGGCGAACTTGGGCTGTAAGGCAAAGCCGGTTACTCCTGGAACAAAGCGCTTCTTAACTACATCAACGGCCCCGAACTGGAAGGGAAAGACCATCGGGAAAATCCCCTCGCTGGCCTTCAGGTTGAGTTCCCCTAGCGATTCGTAGACCGCCCCGTCAGGCGATATCAGCACCTCGACGTCGGTATCGACGCCCTCCTTGCCGGTAACGTAGAGGTATTTGAACTTGCTCTTGCGCGCAAACGAGAGCCAATGCTTGCGGCCAATAGCCTCCATAGCGATACCAGCACCGTTATCGGAGTAGGAGCTGTCCATTCGATAGACTTTAGAGTCAGCCTGGGCCTCGCCGAAGTAGATTTGCGGCTGAGAACTGATGGCAAAGGCAAGAACGCAAGAGGCGTTGATGCCGCTATGCTTCGTCCAGCCCTTAGTCAGAGTGTTGTAGCGCAAGGCCAGGTCGTTGTAGGTCGAGGAGCCATCGGGGACAAAGAACCAGGCGTTGATGCCGTCATAGACAGCGCAAGCCTTGTTTAGGTAATCCAAAGACAAGCCCCTCATGGTGTTTTCGATATCCTCGGAGATGATCCCACCGGCGATCACGGTGGCATACTGGGTTCGTCTCAAGGAGCGAATCACGGGAATATCGCCGTTGAAGGAGAGGAACAAAAGGTCGTTACCAGTATTGATAACGCAGCGATTGGACTCGATACCATAGCCAGTTACCCGCTCGTTGATGGTCTTGATGGTGAAGGTGTCCTCGCCCCAACCGGTAAAGGACCAAATCCGGTTTCGCTTGCCGATGACTAGCTCGTCGCCCAATACCTGTAGGGCGGTACCATAGTCGCCGTCGTCGGGGTTGATGTCGATGTAGTCCTCGGCTCCCCACATCTCAGGGGCGCCAAGGTTCGAGTAGTAAAGGCGGCTCTTGTAGCTGTCGTTGTTTAGGGCAAACATATAGTTGTGAAACCACTTGAGGCACTTGGTAACGGGTACAGCGGCCACGTCGGAGCAAGTAGCGCCATCCCAGCTCTTAACCGCGTCGGTGTTGTTATAGGCGTAGAGCTTACCGGCGGCCATCTCACAATCCACGCTGGTATCGGCGGTTAGGTCGTCGCCGTTGGTAATGGCGCTCCAGTTGCCGGAGCCCGCCCACGAATAGAGGGCGGCGTTGGCGCTCTCGCTATCGTCGAAGGCGGCTACCAGTTGCCTGGTGTCGCCCACGGCCAAACCGCCAAGCCCCAGACAAGTCTTATCCCCTAAGTCGTTGCCGATCAGGCTATAGCCGGTGCGCTTCTCGATGAAGCCGTTATCGCAAATACAGTTTTGGGCCTTGGCCAGATACCCTCGCGGCAGGGTCTCGGCTGGAACGCTGTCACGGTATCCGACAAAGTTATACTCCTCGATGGGCTTTAGTCCTCGTAACATATTTAGAATCGGCTAAAATCAATACTTTCCATACGGGTGTCGATGACGCTCTTGTTCTCGTCGGCGATGCGGTCCTCCAATTGCTGTTTCATTCGCTCGATGCCAACATAGAACTGGTTCAATAAGTCGTTGCCCTCGTTGACTGCCTCCTGGCCCTTCTTGAGCAAGACGCCGGCCGCATACATTGGGATGAGCTTGGCGAAGCGGTCGGGATAGGGGATATCAACGGTGTCGCTATCCTCGTCTAGGTCGCTTACCTGCCGGACGTACCAGATCTTGATGGCGTCGGTGCCTACATTGGTCGGGACAGGGATAAAGCCGATGTAGTTGCCCTGGAGGAAATAGGCGGGATTGGTGAGCACGGTGATACCGGCGTTCTCATTGCCCAAGTCTCGACGAACCTGGTCCAGGCTCACCGGTAGGGCCCGCTGATATCGGGAGCCGGAGTTATCGACGTCGTAGTTGATTTCCACTCGGCGGACCTTGAAGAAGTCGCTGGGCAGTCGGTACTCCTGCTGGTCGACGACGGTATCGGCGGTGGCCTCGGTTAGGTAGTAGTCGTCGAAAGTCTCGATGACCGCCGTTACCACCTCGTGATAGCCGTTGTTAACCTCCCGATTGACCTCGGTTTCCTCCCAGTCGGCCTGAACCGCCTCGTCGAGGTAGGTACGAGCAGCTTGGTTGAGTTGTGCCTTTGTTTTGGCCATTAGTAAGCAACAAAAAAGCGGACCATTACTGGCCCGCTCGTTATTCGATTGAGTTCCAGAAAAAAAACAACTGGAAGCAGTCTCAAAAGACTACTTCTTACCTGACTTTATCATAAGGAAAAACTGCCTGTCAAGTTTAGCCGGACCACACGGTCGTCGGCTGACTCTCGTTTCTCCAGTCGGTCGTCGGCTGGCTCTCGTCTGACCAATCAGTTTGCGCCTTGGCTACTTGGCTCCAGATAGCGGTTGTCGCTTCCTCCTCAGTCCAGTCGGTTTCAGGGTTTATCTCTTCCAGCCACTGCCAGATATAGACGCTGGCGGTTGGTTGAGTAGTCAGCAGGAGGTTTGGACTGGGGGAAGCAACGACGTTTCTAATCGCCTCCACCGATGGAGTCAACGCCTCCAGGGAAGCTGATAGCGCCGCCACGCTGGCGATGGTATTCCAGGTGGTGCTGACCGCTGGGTCTGGTTGGCTAAGAACCAGGGCTTGAGCATCGGCGGCCACGGCGACGTTGATTTGGCCAATCACCGTTGGAGAGGCTTGAGATAGCGTTGCCTGTTGTGCTTCGGTCTCAACAGTAACGTAACGCTCGGTGGCGACTGTCGGGGCGGGCAGGCTGGCGGCAAGGGATAGAGTAGCGGCCTCGACTAGGGCGCTGACCACAAAGCCGGCCTCATATCGCCAAACCGTTGACCAGGCTCCATAGGCGGTTACGTTGATAGTCGGCTGGGCTTGAGACAAAGAGAGTGCTTGACTCTCGGTCGAGACGATCACATTCCTAACAGCCGTAACTAGCGGTTCGGGAAGCGAAGCGGCCAGATCAATGGCCTGAGCGCTGATAGCGGCATTGGCGACCGTTTGAATATCAGGCGTCAATTGGCTCAAAGAGAGCGTCTGCGCCTCTACACTGATGGCCACGTTTTGTTGCGTCTGGACCAAGGCGGCTAGTTGGTTAAGGGTGGCCTGCTGAGCTTCCACCGTTGCGCTAATGTTTTGCCTGGCGGTAACAGTTGACTCTGGCTGAGTAAGCGATAATCCCTGGCTGTCGGCCAAGACCGTTGTCTGCCGAATGGCGCTTACCTGAGGAGACAGGCCGCTTACCGATAGAACTTGAGCGTTAACGGCGATGGAGACGCCGACATTGGTAGTAATGGAGACGGCCGGCTGTGAAGCGGTAAGCGTTTGGGCCCCTAGGGCAACAACAACATTGCGAACCGTTGACACCGTGACGGCTGGTTGGCTAAGGGCGGCGCTTTGGGCGGATGCTTCAACAGTAGTCTGGAGTTGTCCGCTCGCCGTTGCCTGTGGGACCGACGCCGATAGGCTCAATGACTCGACTGAGACGGCCACGTTTCGAACCGCCGTCACCTGGGGGGCCGGTTGGCTTGGGGTAATAACTTGGGCTTCGGGCAAGACAGAGACGCTTCTTGTCGTCGTGATAGTGGGGCTCAACTGACTGAGGACGGCCGATTGAGCATCGGGTAGGGCGGTAGCGTTCTTTATCGCTAGAACTGTCGCCGTCGGCTGGCTGGCGGCAAGAGATTGAACGGCCGCATCAACCTGAACGTTTACTGCTGTTGTCCCCTCGTATTGCCACACCTGGGACCAGTCGCCAAAGACAGCCTCAACAGCGGTGATTGAAGGAGAGGGTTGGCTGGCGGAAAGAGATTGACTAGCGCAAGAGATGCTGATATTGGTAGCGGTGGCTACTAGAACTCCCTGTTGGCTGGCCAGTAGAGTCTGAGCCGAAGGAGTTACGGTAACACTGATACCGGCAATGACTGTTGGCGAAGGTTGACTGGCAACAAGCGTCTGAGCGCTGACGCTGGCCGTCGTGCCCCATCGTTCTAAAAGGAGCTTAGAGCCATCTTCGGTAACCAGATAATCCCCCGCTTCTGTTAGCAGGTAGTCCATACATATATTGTTACATTATTTGGCTCTAAAAACAACGCACTGGCTCGCCAAAGATGGGAAGGTGGCTAGGTGGGGGAGAGTGAGTGTTTCGTGAGTGGCCGGCTGGTAAGATGAGTCGGAGGCCAGGACAGGAGGGTTGCCAAGTCTAGATGCTTAGGGTATTGTAGGGTCGGCCACAAACATCAAAGAGGTGATCCGTGCAACAAGACGACTACGGCGAACACTACCACGAACACCTCCTCGAGCAGTACAAGCTCTACGTCGAGATGACCGACAACATCAGCGACCGGCGGGATCGGAGCAACGCCTTCTACTTGACGCTCCTCTCGGGGTTGCTAGTCGTCGTCTCGGCGATTGCTGCTATCTGGGGGGCAGATAGCCCACTGGCCGCCTTGATGGCTATCGGGATTGGTGTGGTCGGCGTCCTCTTGTGTGCCGTCTGGTTCATCAACATTCGCTCCTATCGGCAACTGAACACGGGGAGGTTTGCTGTCATTCACCGGATGGAGCAGGAGCTACCTTTTGCCTGCTACGATGAAGAATGGGAGGTGCTAGGGAGGGGCAAAGACAAGAGCAAGTATTGGCCGTTTACCCACGTCGAGAAGTGGGTACCGGTGATAATGGGGGTGCCGTATGGGCTACTAATCGTCTGCGGTGTCGTCAAGCTGGCGCTCTGGGTTATCGGAGTGGCCATTCCATCCATCTAGCCTGACAAGGAGGCTTCGTCATGGCCAAGACCTACAACCTCTTCATCAGCCACTCGTGGACCTACACCGACGCTTACGAGAAGTTGTGTAATCTGCTGAACAACGCCGATGACTTCTCCTACCATAACCACTCTGTGCCCAAAGA
>JAQTTS010000380.1 GCA_028710655.1 Dehalococcoidales bacterium | reverse complement strand
ACCAAGGCGATGATCGTTAGCTGGTTTGAGAGGACGACCAGCCACACTGGGACTGAGACACGGCCCAGACTCCTACGGGAGGCAGCAGCAGGGAATTTTGGGCAATGGGCGAAAGCCTGACCCAGCGACGCCGCGTGAGGGATGAAGGCCTTCGGGTTGTAAACCTCTTTTCCCAGGGAAGAATAATGACGGTACCTGGGGAATAAGTCACGGCTAACTACGTGCCAGCAGCCGCGGTAATACGTAGGTGGCTAGCGTTATCCGGATTTACTGGG
Organism: Dehalococcoidales bacterium; assembly: GCA_028710655.1. The sequence goes on along the minus strand of JAQTTS010000380.1, from coordinate 2,735 downwards.
CGTAAAGAGTGCGTAGGCGGTTCTTCAAGTCGGATGTGAAATCTCCTGGCTTAACTGGGAGGGGTCGTTCGATACTGTTGGACTTGAGGGCAGCAGAGGAAGGTGGAATTCCCGGTGTAGTGGTGAAATGCGTAGATATCGGGAGGAACACCAGTGGCGAAGGCGGCCTTCTGGGCTGTACCTGACGCTGAGGCACGAAAGCGCGGGGAGCGAACAGGATCAGATACCCTGGTAGTCCGCGCCGTAAACGATGGATACTAGGTATAGGGAGTATCGACCCTCTCTGTGCCGCAGTTAACACAGTAAGTATCCCGCCTGGGGAGTACGGTCGCAAGACTAAAACTCAAAGGAATTGACGGGGGCCCGCACAAGCAGCGGAGCGTGTGGTTTAATTCGATGCAACACGAAGAACCTTACCAAGGCTTGACATGTTGGAAGTAGCGATTAGAAATAATCGCCACCTGTTAAATCAGGAGCCTTCACAGGTGCTGCATGGCTGTCGTCAGCTCGTGCCGTGAGGTGTTGGGTTAAGTCCCCCAACGAGCGTAACCCTCGTTGCCAGTTGTTTTCTCTGGCGAGACTGCCCTGCAAAACGGGGAGGAAGGTGGGGATGACGTCAAGTCAGCATGGCCTTTATGCCTTGGGCCACACACACGCTACAATGGACGGTACAATAGGTTGCAATGGAGCGATTCGGAGCTAATCCTAAAAGCCGTTCTCAGTTCGGATTGCAGGCTGAAACCCGCCTGCATGAAGCCGGAGTTGCTAGTAACCGCAGGTCAGCATACTGCGGTGAATACGTTCTCGGGCCTTGTACACACCGCCCGTCACGTCATGAAAGCTGGTAACACCTGAAGTCGATGCGCTAACCCGCAAGGGAGGCAGTCGCCGAGGGTGGGACTAGTAATTGGGACGAAGTCGTAACAAGGTAGCCGTAGCGGAAGCTGCGGCTGGATCACCTCCTTTCTAGGGAGTTACGGGGCGCAAGCCTCCACTCCTAGGTCGGTCTCTGAGCAATCAGAGTTTCATTAGACTTTTCAGCTTCCTTCCGCTATTCAGCAGTTAAAGTGCATCGTTCTTTAAACCCCTTCTTTTCGGGAAGGGGTTTTTTATTTACAGGAGACCAGAAGCGTAGCTCTCTGTGTCGGGGGTTTGGGTGTCACCCATTCTCAAAGTCTCTCAGCAGGGGATGGTAGTCTACGCTTTTATCCTTGATTTACCCCTGCCGGCAAGAATAAAATTAAATTATGAAGTTAGCGCGCGACCTGCTTATTTCCATTGTTTTGAGCGTCGGCGTATTCCTGCTCGTTCAGAATACGGTCCAGACTTACTATATATTGAGCGCTTCAATGGAACCTCATCTTCAAATCGGCGACCGGGTACTGGTTAACAAAATTATCTACCGTTTCTGGAGCCCCAGCCGGGGTGACATTATTATCTTCCAGCCCGAGGATAACCCCACCGGCATACCTTTCATCAAACGCGTTATCGGCCTGCCCGGCGATACCGTTGAGATTAAAAATGGCGCGGTTTATGTAAATGGCGAAGCATTGCGCGAGCCTTACCTGAAGCAATTCCCCAGTTATTCCATGCAGGCAGTCATTGTGCCTGCCGGTGAATATTTTGTCCTGGGCGATAACCGCAACATCAGTAACGACTCACATGTCTGGGGGACCGTTTCGCGCGACCAGATTATCGGCAAGGCCAGCCTGACGCTGTGGCCGCCGGATGAATGGGGACTGGCGCCGAACTACGATTTTGGCTCCGATGCGTGAGCCGTGCGGCTTCCCCTTGATTTTTAAACGCCATATCGCATAGAATTAATACTGCGTGGGCCATTAGCTCAGTTGGTTAGAGCGCAGTCCTGATAAGACTGAGGTCTTTGGTTCGAGGCCAAAATGGCCCACCATAGTGTACTAAATCAAGAACTGGTATCCTTTCAAACCAGGTAGCTATATTTCATGCTTCCCTTGCAGACTCCAGCCACGCTTTAACTTTTTACGCTTAATCTACTCTCACTTACCAACTTTTTCAAGTATTATGCCCATTGCGAGACCATCCCGATGAGGCTGAAGCCAAATCGGGAGGCGAAGCAATCTCCGTGAGCGGTAGAATGAGGTTGCCACGTCGTCCTTGACTGTGAATGTCATTAATCCTGGTGTCATTCTGGAAGGAGCGCAGCGACTGAAGAATCTCAGGGTGGCGGGGTAGAACTCCCCTTCATCACCCTGAGATCCTTCATCGTCCCGATAACATCGGGACTCCAGGATGACAGATTCCTGCCTCGCAAATACAACATGAGCAACCAAATCGGAACTCACTGCTTAAAAGTAAGTATTGACAAAGCGGCGCAGGATGTTTACATTGTCATTAAACATACGCTGGATACCCGCCAGCTTGTTGGCGGGAGGAAAGCGGCCCATGCGTACTTTTTAAGGACAACATTTCAGTTTTATTGTCCAGGCCAAGTATGGTTCTGGGTGGGATTTCTTTTTAAGGTGCCCCCGCAGCTTGCTGCGGGGTGCGTCATTAAACGCTGGGAGGTGGCCCGATGCCTAAAGAGCCTATCAGGATGTACGGCACTAACTGGTGCCCGCAGAGTTCACGTGCGAGAAAGTTCTTGCTCCTTAACGGCATTCCGTTCCTCTGGTTCGACATCGATAAAGACGCTAAAGCTTGCGCTTACGTGGAACAGGTCAACAACGGCATGCGCAGGGTGCCTACCGTGGTCTTTC
>JAQTTS010000379.1 GCA_028710655.1 Dehalococcoidales bacterium | reverse complement strand
ATGCGGTGATCGCCGATAAGGGCTTTGATAGCAAGAATAATAATGATATCGTCTACAAAGAGTATAAAGCCACACCGATTATTCCCATTAGAGAAAGAGAAGGGGCGCAACAACCAGACATTTGCAATGCCAAGGGGACTCCCACCTGTAGCTGTGGGCTGAATATGGTGTTCTGGGGCAGAGACGGAAACTATCTGAAATATCGTTGCCCCGAAGCCGTAGGCAAGGAACCCTGCCGCTCAGGAGCCTGGCAGTACTGGCTCCACCTGGAGAATTCACTATTCAATATGCTTACCTTCCTTACGATGCGATGAGGTCGAGGTTACCAGCCCCAAAGTGGGGGAATCGTTCCAGCGATTTACAGCCCATCCAGGCGATCTATTTATACCAAAGTTCCCCTGCTGATTTGTAGCTAAATCGTAGCTAAAACTCCAACAAAAAGTAGCCAGTACTATGGGTCATACCTCTTGACATTTCCCTGAACCAGTATATAATGGGGGCATGCCTAATAGAGACAGGGCGGTTCACGTAGCCAGTATTAAGTGTACTCGCCACGGCAAGATTTACCAGACCCATTTGTTGCGTCGTACTTACCGCGATGGCAACAAGGTGAAGCATCAGACACTGGGCAATATCTCTCACCTTCCGCCGCACATCATCGACATTATAAAGGGGGCACTTCAGGGCGAAACCTATGTTACCAGCACCGCAGCCTTCAATGTTGTCCGCAGCCTTCCCCACGGACATGTGGCTGCGGTATTGGGCACCCTGCGTAAGCTAGATTTGGAGCGTGGGTTAGCCACACGACCCTCACGGCAGCGTGACCTGGCGGTGGCCATGATTGTCAGCCAGGTTATTGACCGCGGCTCTGAGCTGGCCACGTGTCGTGGCCTCCAGGATCAGACCCGGTTCAGTTCCTTGGGCCAGACTCTGGGCTTGGGCTCGGTGGACGAGGACGACCTCTACGCGGCCTTAGATTGGCTGGCTAGTCGCCAGCCTGACATCGAGAGAAGGCTGGCAAAACGGCATCTGAGCGACGGCTCCCTGGTGCTCTACGATGTCACCTCCACCTACTATACCGGGAGACACTGCTCACTGGCCAAGCTTGGTCACAACCGGGATAGGAAGAAGGGATTCCCGCAAATATTGTTCGGGCTGTTGTGCAACGGGGAAGGATGTCCCATAGCCGTGGAGGTGTTTGAGGGCAATGTAGCCGACCCCAAGACACTGAACTCTCAAATAAATAAGGTGGGCCGGCGGTTTGGTCTGGAGCGGGTGATACTGGTGGGCGATCGGGGCATGATTACCGAGGCTCGCATCCGAGAGGAGCTATCGCCTGAGGCAGGGCTGTACTGGATCAGCGCCTTGCGAGGGCCTGCCATCCGGGAACTCGTCCAAAAAGGGGCCATTCAACTCTCGCTCTTTGACCAGCGTGACCTGGCGGAGATCACTTCACCTGATTATCCTGGCGAGCGGCTGATTTGTTGCCGCAATCCTCTGCTGGCCGAGGAACGGGCACGGAAGCGAGAGGACCTCCTGCAGGCGACAGAGAAGGAGTTGAACAAGATTGTGGCGGCGACGCAGCGTGAGAAGAGAAGGCTGAAGGGGAAAGGGGAAATAGGCCTGCGTGTTGGCAAGGTGCTCCACCGCTACAAAGTGGGCAAGCACTTCAAGCTGGAGATCACGGAAGAGGCCTTCTCGTATCAACGGGCCACCGAGAAGATCGCAGCCGAGGCAGCCCTGGACGGTGTTTATGTCATCCGCACCAGTGTGCCTGCCGAAACTCTGAATGCCGAGGAGACGGTGCGCCGGTACAAGGATCTCTCGGCAGTAGAGCAGGCGTTCCGAAGTCTCAAGACGATAGACCTGCGGGTTCGCCCCATCTACCATAGGCTGCCGAATCGGGTGCAGGGGCACATCCTGCTCTGCATGCTGGCCTACTACGTGGCATGGCACATGCGCCGTTGGCTGGCTCCCATGCTCTTTGAGGAGGAGGAACAGGAGATCGCGGAGGCGCTACGGGACTCAGTAGTCTCGCCGGCCAAGCGCAGTCCGTCCTCGGAAGGCAAGGCCAGAACAAAGCGTACCGCTGACGGCGAGCCGGCCCATAGCTTCCAAACCCTGCTGAAGGACTTGGCCACTATCGTGAAGAACCGTGTGCAACCGAAGGTATCAGCGGCGGGCAAACCCGCCAAGGCGCCAGAGTTTGATATCGTCACCACCCCCACCCCCATCCAGCGCCAGGCGTTCGAGTTGCTCGGAGTTCCTCTGGTAACGTAGCCAGAAACGACGCGCTCGATGGCGTTCGTGGCTATAGCTATTCCCTTCGTGTTCTTCTGCTTCTCCCCAGGGGGAACTTTGGGTTAGAGAGTTCTGTAGTTGCCACAGCCCGGGGGGAACGAGGCATACCTGTTGAAAAGGTGGCTGGTGAAGCTGGGTTGGAGTGGTAAGTGGCTTACAAGGTAGAGTTACGTCCAGAAGCGGTGCAGGACTTGCATGGTCTGGACCAAACGATTGCGCAACGAGTTATCAAAAGGCTGAGGTGGCTCTCAGAAAATTTTGAGGGACTTACACCGGAACAGCTAAATGCTGAATTGGAAGGTCTTTTCAAGTTTAAAATAGGCAGCTATCGTATTGTTTATACAGCCCCCCTCTTCTGTGGCAGAGGGCTTTGCTCCAAAGTGCCTTCTGTTCCCCAAGTCTCTCATTCATCAGATAAGAAAATCTGCAAACACTTTCTGAAGTCGCTCTTTTGCACTGTCCAAACTAGGCAATTGTCTACCTAAAACGTCTGAGAACCGAGCTAAGTATTGTCTGTTAATTTCGGTCTGGTCACGAAACACGGCGATGCTGTGGAATTGTTCTCCCCACTTTTCCCATTGGTGTAAGACAATAGTTGCAGTTTGGCATTGGTCGTCGTTTCCCACGGCGAAAACCAAGACTTGTTGTGACGTGACGCCATTCAGTCTAGCGTCGACTGGGTACTTTCCCTGAGGGTCATTTTCTGGATGTGCAT
>JAQTTS010000378.1 GCA_028710655.1 Dehalococcoidales bacterium | reverse complement strand
GAGACAAACCATACTCACCAACGAAACGGTCACGCCTGGCTTCGGGCAACTCGGGAAGTCTTGATCTTACTTCCTCTACCCATTCCCTGCTGAGGGTCACCGGCGGCAAATCCGGTTCAGGAAAATAACGGTAGTCGTGGGCATACTCCTTACTCCGCATAGATACCGTTTTCCCGGTCTCTTCGACCCACCCTCTGGTCTCCTGAACCAGCTTCCTGCCCTCGCTGGCCGCTTTCCTCTGCCTCTTTTCCTCGTACTGAAGAGCCAGGAAGACCGCCCTGAAGCTGTTCATATTCTTGACCTCGACCTTAGCCATCGTCTCAGTGCTATGCTCAGGACGAATGCTGATATTAGCATCACACCTGAAGCTGCCCTCCTCCATATTCCCGGTGGATACGCCAAGGTAGCGCAGTATACTACGCAGCTTCATCAAATACTGCCTGGCCTCCTCGGGAGACGACAGGTCGGGCTCACCAACCACCTCCATCAACGGCACACCGGAACGGTTGACATCAATCAGGCTGTAGTGCTCACCATCCGGCGAGGTACGGTGAAGCAGTTTGGCAACATCCTCCTCAAGGTGGACACGGGTTATGCCTATCCTCTTTCTCTCACCACCAACCTCAATGGTAAGCCAGCCCCCCTGTCCCAGAGGAGCATCATACTGCGAAATCTGATAGCCCTTCATCAAATCAGGATAGGGGTAGTTCTTACGATCGAACTTGGTATAGCCAGGGATGGTACAACCAAGCGCCAGAGCAGTCATTACGGTATATTCCACCGCCTGCTGATTGATGGTGGGCAGGACTCCCGGCATCCCCAGGCATACCGGACAGACAAAGGTATTAGCTTGAGAATCAGAATAGCCGGCACTGCAGCGGCAGAACATTTTACTCTTGGTAAGCAGCTGGGCATGCACCTCCAGCCCGATGACGGTCTCAAAGTTCATAGTCCTTGCTAAGACAATACTCCGTTTTAGAGAACAGGCAGGTACCTTTTCAGTTCATACTCGGTTACCTGAATACGATACTGCTCCCACTCAATCTTTTTGTTCCTGATAAAGCTGTTAAAGACATGGTCGCCGAGAGCCTTCCTCACCACCTCACTCTTTTCGGTCAGGGCTATCGCATCAGACAGGTTCATCGGCAAGCAGCTAATGCCCCTCTGCTCTCTTTCATCAGCGTTCATTTCAAAGACATTCTTCCCGGAGGGAGCACACAGCTGATACTCCCGCTCGACACCCTCCAGACCGGCGGCCAACATTACACTGAAAGCGAGGTAAGGGTTACAGGCCGGGTCAGGGACTCTGAACTCAACTCTGGTAGCCTTCTCCTTACCAAACTGATAATCAGGAACCCTGACCATATCCGAGCGATTTCGTCTCGCCCAGGAGATATATACCGGTGCTTCGTAGCCGACGACCAGGCGCTTGTAGGAATTAATCCACTGGCTGACGATAGAGGTAATTTCAGGAGCATGCTTTAAGAGACCGGCGATGTAACGCCGGGCTATCTTCGAGAGGTAGTCCTTATCACTTTTGTCAAAGAAGACGTTATTAGCCCCGGCAAACAATGACTGGTGCACATGCATGCCGCTGCCGTTAACAGCAAAGATTGGCTTAGGCATAAAGGTGGCATAGACACCGTGTTGATGGGCAACCTCCTTGATCACCAGGCGACAGGTCATCACACTATCTGCCATAGTCAAGGCATCACAATAAGATAAGTCGATTTCATGCTGGCTGGTAGCCACTTCATGATGACTGGTCTGTACAGCAATACCCATCCGCTCCATGGTATCCACCGTCTGCAACCGCAAGTCGCTGGCGACATCAAGGGGCGTCAAATCAAAGTAACCGCCCTCGTCCAGGATATGCGTCCCTTCATCATCCCGGAAATAGAAGTACTCCAGCTCCGGCCCGACATTGAAGACATAACCCAAATCAGCGGCCCTGGCCAGATTTCTCTTCAGCACATAGCGGGGGTCACCCTCGAACGGCTGACCGCCGGGTCTCATAATATCACAGAACATTCTGGCGACAGGACAATCCGGCTTACTCCAGGGCAGAATACAAAAGGTAGCCGGGTCAGGGAGTGCCATCATGTCACTCTCATCAACACGGGCAAACCCTTCAACGGAGGAGCCGTCGAAACCAACCCCATCGAACAGAGCGCTCTCCAATTCACGGGGGGTAATGGTAAGGCTCTTGAGGAAACCCAGGATATCGGTAAACCACAGGCTGATGAATTTGATATTGCCATCTTTAACCGTTCTGATAACGTTTTCCCTGGCCTTATCTTTTTCGTCCATCTTAAGACTTCCTATCGGTTCTCCAGCTTCAGCCGGAAATGAACCTACTAATATTAACCTACTTGCTACCTTCCTGTCCAGAATGTAAAGAGGAACCCCCTCGCAATGGCAAAATAGGGTATGTTATAATTTCCCCGTAGGGGATATAGCTCAGCTGCGAGAGCGCTGCGTTCGCATCGCAGAGGTCGGGGGTTCGAATCCCCCTATCTCCACCATTCGTAGCTATGTCTTTTCACCTATCACCCGGTTTACCTCTTTCTTCAGCCCGGCGATATCAAAGGGCTTGGCGACACAGGGAACTCTTGTTCTCTCAAGGAACTTGTTGGTGACAGGGCCAATCACGTCTCCGGTGATAAAGATGGCCCTCTTCTGCAGGGAAGGGGCTATCTTACCCAGCTCATCGTACAGCTCGGTACCGCTCAGGCCGGGCATCTTGATATCACAGATGATAAGGCTGTACCTCTGCTCCTTAATCAGCCCCAGGGCCTCTTTGCCGCTGCCTATCGTCGTCACCTCGTAACCCTCACCACCGAGTACCTTCTTCAGGAACGCCAGTATGGTCGGCTCGTCATCCACCACCAATATCCGCCCCCCGACGGCCTTCCCGGCTGCCTCGACCGCCTCCGTCTCCTCAACCTTCTCTTCCTCCATTACGATGGGCAGCTCGACAAAGAAGGTGGCCCCCTTGCCCTCCTCACTCTCGGCATAC
>JAQTTS010000038.1 GCA_028710655.1 Dehalococcoidales bacterium | reverse complement strand
AACGGCTCGCTTGTAACCGAAGCCTTTAAGGAGATGGCAAGCGGCAGGTGGACGCTACAGAGCTGGTCGGATGAATCCTACGTAAGAGGCTATATCAGCAGGCTCGGCAACCAGATTTCGAGATCAAAATGGAGTGACATATTCCACAACCGGTTCTACCTGGGCGAGACCTGGCTCAAGAAAGGCGACGTGCCCACCAAAGGGGCCCATCAACCGCTGGTAGATGAAGACACCTTTACTCAGGTACAGCAAATCCTTAGACTCCATGATAAGAATAAACAGCGCACCAGGCGGCATAAGTACCTACTCCAAGGACTCGTCCATTCGGTGGACGCTGACAGCGTCTGCTGGGCGGAAACCCACCCTACGAAGCGAATCAGCTACTACCGTAGCCGCGAGAAGGTTAACGGGAGTAGCGTCTTCTACAATACCAGGGATATCGAGGAGCAGCTACCGGCTGTCTTTAAGAGCATCACCATCACCGAAGAGGCCCGCCAGGATCTGCGTAAGGAGCTCGAAGCATTATTTAAAGCGGAGGCTAACGGAAACGGAGAGCTCAGCAAAGCCGAGGCTCGATTGGTCAAACTTGCCAGAATGGAGAAGAACCTGCAGCGGCTCGTCATCGAGGAGCAGATATCCTACGAGGACTTCAAGGACCATCGCTCCCAGATTGAGGCCGAGAAATCAAGACTTAAGAACACGGTTGATGCTATCAGACAACGGCAGCACCTGATAAAAGCCGACTTTGAAGTGGCCTTGGAACTGGCTACCCAGCTGGATTTTCTCTTCGTAAAGGGTACTTTCGATGAAAAGAGACTAATCTGTGAGACGGTTTTCAAATGCCTCTATGTTGAAGAAGGCAAGGTGACCAAGGCCGAACTCAATGCCCCCTTCGCGATCATCGCCTCAAGAGCCAAAGGTTCGGGAGCTGTTCCGAGTGGTGGAGCTGGGGGGATTCGAACCCCCGACCTTTTGACTGCCAGTCAAACGCTCTCCCAATTGAGCTACAGCCCCATGCGGATGAATATAATTTAGCACAAAGAGGGTCAGCTGGCAAATACCGGCGGTTGCATTATCACGACATAAGCCTCGCCGTTTTCATATTCAACGGGCCCCTTTCATCTCAGTGAACACAGGGCAATTGCGTGATGATTCAAGGATGGGTTAAAATACTAGCTAACGAACCTCCTGGAGATGTTGTGATGACAAAAACCATAATACCCCAAGCAGCAATTGCCGTTCTGGCTGCCGGTGCGCTTTTCCTGGCGTCGTGTTCCAGTCCGTCGCCCGGAGTAACACCGGAGCCAGCAGCAAAACCGAAGACCTACTCGGCACCACCGGCGATGGTGATTGATACCAGCAAGGAGTATGTTGCCACCATCGAAACCGAGCGTGGAGACATGGTCCTGGAGCTATTTGCCAGTGACGTACCCAATACGGTAAACAATTTCGTCTTTCTCGCCAATGACGGGTTCTATGACGGGACGACATTTCACCGTGTCGTAGCGGACTTCGTTGTTCAGGGGGGTGACCCCACCGGTGCGGGGAGGGGTAATCCCGGTTACTCCTTTGCCGACGAGTTCAGCGAGCATACTCATCTTGCCGGCGCCCTGTCGATGGCCAATTCCGGTGCGGATACCAACGGCTGCCAGTTTTTCATCACCCTGACCCCACAGCATGGCCTCGACGGCAAGCACTCGGTGTTCGGCCAGCTCATCGATGGAATGGATGTCCTGCAGCAGATCAAGCAGGGTGACGTCATCATAAGGATAACCATCGAAGAGAAGTGAGCCGGCGGGGGGAAGCAGCTGGCTGATAACAGGGGCTACTGACCAGTAGTCCTAAGATCCCTTAGTTAGTATCGTCATATACTGAATACCCATCGCAAAAACAAGCTTGCTTTGCCGGTGGGCGAGAGGTGTACCGGCAATAAATTCCCCAATATTCTTTGGTGTCAATCTGTGCAGGTGTATCTTCTTCGCCAGCAACGGGTTCCGGTATTGCCTTATCGCAGCACCGATGGCCTGCATTCCCCGAAAGAGCTCCCAGGGATAGATGATGATAGCGGTTCCCCCCGGCTTAAGCACCCTGGCGATCTCGGAAAAGAACCGCCCCAGATCCGGCAGGTGTTCAATCGTGTGCAGTGAATAGACCTTATCAAAACTGCCTTCGGCAAAGTCAAGATTAGTAATATCGCCATACTTTACCCTGGCGGTAACCGCATTCCTCAAGGAGTCTTCGCTGATATCCACGCCGATTATGCCACTGGTATAGTCCTCCATTGCTTTAACGTAGTAGCCCCGGCTACAGCCCAAGTCCAGGATCCTCTCTTTCTCTTCCGGCTTGAGATAGTCTACCAGGACCTTAAACAGGGCAGAGTTGAAGTTGAATGCCATCCGGTAACCTTTCCCCGGCAGGTCGCCCTTATCGAGAGCCTGTCCGTTGGAAGAAAGAACGTTTTTACTATCCACTCTCTCCGGGATATCCGGGTCGGTCAAGGTATTCCTCCTCATTCTATATATGATTCTCTTATGACGGACTACTTGACATCAGTTACGGCAACTGGGTGTTGGCTTGACATCACCTTCGTTGCGTTCTAAATTACTTGGCTACTTCACGCCTGCGGCAGACGGCGCCAACTTCTGTCAGGTGACACCCCTTTAGCTTCAGGATTTCCAGGCCGCTGTCTTCCAGTTGCCGGATGAACTCCTCTCTGGATAGAGCGACCTCGTCACTATATATCCACTGGTGCAGCCTCTCCAGAAGGCCTCTCCAGAACCGGTAGGTTAGACTGGGGGTGGGTACCAGGATTATCGCAATCCCACCCGGGGCCAGCAGGTCGCAGTGCAAACGAATCAACTGCCGCTGCTCCTCGGGAGTGTAGTGTTCGAGAAGCCCCTGGGAATGAACGATGTCATACCTCTCCTCTAGATTAAGACTGAACAGGTCCCTGAGCAGAAACTCCTTCTCGCATTCCAGCACGGACATTCTTCTTTCCGTATCGCCGATAACGCTGGCGTTGGCATCGACCAGAGTTACCTTATCCACCTGATACAGCCTAGTCATCTGCAGGGTATGATAGCCGGTGCCGCAGCCCAGCTCGATTATCTTAATCGGCTTATCGAAGCTGAATCCGCTGAGCAGGCTGGCGTAGGCCCTCCACACCGTCCAGAGGAACCTTTGGCTGACCCGGACGCGCTTGTGATACCTATCCCAGTCGGTGGCAACTCTTTCCATAGAACAGCTCTCCTTGTCAACCTATTTTTAGGATACGCCGGGTATGTTGGGCATGTTGAACAGGCCCATCCAGCGCAGAAAAGAACCCAGGCCCAGATAGCCGCAATAAGCAATACCAATAGCTTTGACCGTCTGTCCGGCCCAGCAGGCAAAGGAAAACTTTACCAGTCGGAAGCGCATTGTCCCCATGCTGATTGCCATCGGTGTGAAAAACGGGTTGGGCAGCACGGATAGTACAAAAACTGCCAGGGTGCCTCTGCGGTGGGCGAAGTGCATAATCTTGTGCATCTTTATCCGTCTCAAGAATCGTGACCAGCGCGAGGAGTATGCATCATCGGCCGGATCCGAGATTTCAAAGTGGGGGAAGATGCGGCGCCCGCCGCGGCCGGTCAGATAGAGAAGGGTACCCCCGGCACCGAGTCCCGCCCCGGTAGCTATTCCCACCAGCGCCGGATGCAATACACCGCCGAGAGTAAAGGTGAATACCATATACGGAACCGGCAGGGGGATACTGAAGCCGCTGACCAGTGACATAAAAAAAAGGCCTAGATAGCCATACTTCTGAAAACGGAGTACGTATTCCCAGTGATAGACAAGTAGAACACAGACAACCACAATTCCGGCGACAAAACAAATACCGGCAATGTACTTCTTGCGATTCGAGCCCTTCTTCGCCTCTGCGCTAGTCGCTACCGTCATCAAGCATTTCCTGTTCGTGCCCCTGCTTTCGCCGCCTTGCCGGCGGAGAAGGTCAGTTTATCTTCGCTTAAGCCAACGACAATCTTATCGCCCTCGTTAAACTCCCCCTTGAGCAGCTTGCTCGACAGCGGGTTCTCTACATAACGTTCTATAGCCCGTCTGAGCGGTCTCGCCCCGTAGTTCGGATCGTAGCCCTTCTTGACCAGCCAGGACTTGGCGGCTTTGGTCAGATCTATCGCCAGTCTGCGCTCAGTGAGCCGTTGCTGCAGGTCTTTGACCAGCAGCTCGACGATACTCCTGAGCTGCTCCTCGGTCAGCTCGTGGAAGACGATAATCTCATCGATACGGTTGATGAATTCGGGACGGAAGGTCTTCTTCACCACCTCCATCACCTTTGCCTTCATACGCTGGTAACTCTGCAGCCCGTTTTCCCCATCACCCTTTTGCGTACCGAAACCGAGGTCCGCACCCTGTCTGATTGACTCGACGCCGGTGTTGCTGGTCATGATAATGACGCTGTTTTTAAAATCGACGGTCCGCCCATGACCATCGGTCAGCCGTCCATCGTCAAGGACCTGGAGCAGTATGTTGAATACCTCCGGGTGCGCCTTTTCTATTTCGTCGAGCAGGATTACCCGGTAGGGACGCCGCCGGACGGCTTCGGTGAGCTGTCCGCCTTCGTCGTACCCGATGTAGCCCGGCGGTGCTCCGATGAGACGGGATACGGTATGCTTCTCCTGGTATTCGGACATATCCAGGCGCACCATGGCTCCTTCGTCATCAAACAGGAACCAGGCTAGAGTACGGGCCAACTCAGTCTTACCGACGCCGGTGGGACCGAGAAACATAAAGCTGCCGATGGGCCGCTTGGGGTCTTTCAGTCCGGCGCGGCTCCTGCGGATAGCCTCGGAGACAGCATTTACCGCCTCTTCCTGGTTGACCAGCCTGTCGTGAATCCGCTCCTCCATGTGGAGCAGCTTCTCCATTTCACCCTCCAGCATCTGGGAGACCGGGATTCCGGTCCATTTCGAGATGAGCTGGGCGATATCCTCTTCGTCAACTACCTCGTCGATCTTTTCCTTTTGCAGCCAGCCATTCTTGGCACGGTTGTACTGGTCCTCCTGTCGCAGTCTCTCCGCCTTAATCCGGGCGGCCTGCTCATAGTCCTGCCGCTGGGAGGCTGCCTCTTCCTCGTTGAGTAGCCGTTTTACATGCTGCTCCAGTGACTTTACTTCCGGGGGGGCGCTCTCGGCATCGATACGTATCTTGCTTGAGGCCTCATCGATAAGGTCGATCGCCTTGTCCGGTAGAAAACGGTCGGAGATATAACGCTGACTCAACCGGGCAGCTGCCTCCAGGGCTTCGTCGCTGATCTTGATCTTGTGGTGCGCCTCATAGCGGGGACGGAGTCCGCGCAGCATTTCGACAGTTGCCTCGACACTCGGCTCGCTGACGAACACCGGCTGCAGGCGTCGTTCCAGGGCCTTGTCCTTCTCAATGAACTTACGGTATTCATCAAGGGTGGTTGCGCCGATACACTGGAGCTCCCCGCGCGCCAGAGCCGGTTTGAGCATATTGCTGGCATCAATCGCTCCCTCGGCTGCTCCTGCTCCGACCACGGTATGGATTTCATCGATGAACAGTATTACCTCACCCCGCGACTGACGGACTTCGTCCATTACTGCCTTTAGCCGCTCCTCGAATTCACCACGAAACTTGCTACCGGCTACCAGAGCCCCCATGTCAAGAGCTACCACTTTGCGTCCTTTGAGAGAGTCAGGAACATCATCAGCGGCGATCTTTTCTGCCAGCCCCTCGGCGAGGGCTGTCTTGCCCACCCCGGCATCGCCGATAACCACCGGGTTATTCTTGGTACGGCGGGTAAGTATCTGCATTATCCGCTTGATTTCCTCTTCGCGGCCGATGACCGGGTCAAGTTTACCCTGGCGGGCAAGCTCGGTCAAATCGCGGCCGTACTTTTCCAGAGAACGGTATTTACTCTCGGCCCGGGTATCGGTAACCCGGTGACTGCCACGGAGTTTCTGTAGAGCGGCATAGACCCTCTCCTGGTCGATACCCAGCCGGTGCAGGATTGCCGACGCTTCACCCTTCTCCTCCGCGGTCATGGCAATAAAGAGATGTTCGGTTCCGATGAATTCGTCTTTGAGCCTAGCCGCTTCCTCACCGGCCTTGTTTATCAGTTGGGCAACTCGCGGTGTGGCATATATCTGCCCCGTTTCATAGGCAACCCGGGGAGACCGCTCCAATACCGCTTCTACCTGCTGTCTGGCTACCTCGAGGTCTACCCCCAGGTCCGTAAGTATTTCACCGACCAACCCCGCTTCCTGCCGGAGCAGGGCCAGCAGGATATGCTCAACGTCCCACTGGCTATGGTGGTACTGACGGACTATCTCCTGCGATAAAGCCAGTGCTTCCTGTGCTTGCTCGGTAAATTTTTCCTGTCTCATGTACCATCTACCTCCCTGAAACTCCTCAGTTCTGCCTCTGCATCCTCCAGACGGGATTGCAACTCGGATATCTGCTCCAGCATCCTCAGGATAACCTCTATTCCGGCCAGGTTAACTCCCAGATCATCCATCAGAATCTTTGCCCGACGTATTATCGCGATATCGCTGCTGGAATAGAGGCGTATATTACCACGGGACCGGTACGGCTCTATTATGCCAATTCTCTCATAGTAACGCAACGTATGGGTTCGAACGCCAATCATTTTAGCGGCGATACTGATTCCGTATCGTGGTTCGTTATCCTCTGAATTCATAATAACCTCACCGTTCAATCCGGCCTGATTTCCCTTAGCTGATTAAACAGCTCCTTCTCCCGGTTCGATAGTTTGGTTGGTAGTGTCACGTTTACCTTGGCCATCAGATCACCATGGGATAATCTGCCCAGATGGGGCATACCCTGTCCGGACAGGCGAAAAGTACTGCCGTTCTGAGTCTCCGGCGGGATTTTCAGCGCCAGCTTGCCCTTTAAGGTAGGTACCTGGATCTCTCCCCCCAGTACCGCCACGGTTAGCGGAACGCTGACCTCTACGTGCAGGTTATCGCCGCTACGCTGAAACTGTGAATGTGGTTTTACTGATATCACCAGATAAAGGTCGCCGCTAGCTGCGCCGCCGTAACCCTGCCCTCCTTTACCGGTAACGCGTACCCGTGACCCGTCCCTGACCCCGGGCGGAATCTTGACCTCAAGACGCTTCATCCGGGGTATCACCCCCGAGCCGCGGCATGCCGAGCAGGGCACCCCCTGTATCAGGCCGCTGCCCTGGCAACCTGCACAGGGTTCATTGGCCTCGATACCCAGTACGCGAGTCGAGCCGTGATAGGCTTCTTCTAGAGTGACCTCTACCGGGTGGTCGATATCCTGGCCTTGCCTCGGCCGGGCCTGGCGGCGGTAGGTCTGGCTACGGTTGCCCCGGAACAGATCCTCGAAGATGCTGCCCAGATCAGCTTCTTCAAAGTGAAAACCGGTACCACCCTGATTGAAGCCTTCGGACGTTGTCCGGTACCCTGCCTGAGCAAACTGATCGGCATACTGCCACTGATCGCCGAACCGGTCGTATTTTTTTCTTTTCTCTTTGTCGGAGAGGACCTCGAAGGCTTCATTTATCTCCTTGAATTTGGCCTCTGCCGACTTATCGCCGGGGTTAACATCGGGATGGTGCTTGCGCGCCAGTTTGCGGTAGGCCTGTTTGATATCCTTATCGGTGGCATCCCGCTTGATCCCCAGGGTCTGATAATAGTCTTTACCTGCCATATCTCTCCCGAATACAGGTTGGATTATATTAGTTATTATAGTTTGCCCCAGGTGATATGTCAATACTGAATTAAAAAAGTTAATAAAATGCTGTGAATATGTATCATGATTCCTCGAACCTTGCCTATTCTTATAAAATCAGTGATTAATTCAAAGATCTGGCAGGGATATGACGCTAAGAGGAAGGGGGTGGTATAGCTTTCTTGCAAAATAATTTTTTTTATTGTACAATGCATCCGGTGGTTTTAGTCTAGGTTATCACCTATTATGTTGAATTACGATGTGTTTGATCGGTATGTGCTCAAGCTCTGGGTGACCATAGAACTAGCCAACTAACTAAGAGAGGAGGTCAGCCAATGAGCTTTGAGGAAAAGTCAATCCAGTGTTCTGACTGTGGTGCCACCTTTACCTTCAGCGCCGAGGAACAGGAATTCTTCGCTTCTAAAGGCTATACCAACGATCCCAAGCGCTGCCCTTCTTGTCGTCAGGCAAGAAAGTCGGAACGTTACGGGAATAGTGACTACGGTTACCGGCCTCGGCGCCAGATGTTCCCTGCGGTATGCGCCGAGTGTGGTAAGGAAACTGAAGTCCCGTTCGAGCCTCGTGAAGGTAGACCGGTCTACTGCAGCGAGTGCTACAGCAAAACCAAATCAAGGGAGTAAAGTTATCGTAACCTGATGGCACACGCAGGTTGGAGAGATCCGGCCGGTGCATGTTCCTGGAAGGTGTTGGAGTGTTATGCCGCTAGAAGTATCGGTGCGTGAAGGCGAGACCCAGGACTCATTGTTGAGGCGCTTTCAGCGGATGGTGCAGATGGGTGGTGTCCTTCGTGAAGCAAAGGCCCATCGTTATTTTCTCTCCAAGAGAGATGCTGCCCGGCTGAAGGCGAAGAAAAATGCCAAGCGTAAGAGAATTGGCAGGTAGAGCAATACCGGGCCAGGCCCGGATGTTGCTTTAGCCGGTGAGCGGTTATTATTGCATACCGGTGGGTTGTTACCCGATGTGCCGATGTCAGTCGAAAAGAGAAAAAGTGGGGATACCGAGAAGGTATCCCCACTTTTTTGCCATAATTCAGCCGGATTTTTGTGCTCTTTCCCTGAAGCGGTACCTGCGGTAGATGAGTATGAATAAGCTTACCGCAAGCACCACTATCGAGATTATCTGTGCCTGGCTTAGGCCGAAGGCAAAGTAAGAATGCGCATCGCGCAGGAATCCGATAGCAATGCGCCAGGCCGAGTACATAACGAAATAGACCATGAAGACAGAACCATCCGGCTTGAGCCGCCCCGTGAGCTTGAGCAGTATTACGAAGCAGACGAGGGCAAATATGATTTCGTAAGCCTGAGTGGGATGGAGGGGTATGTTGAGCGGAGCATAGCTGTTAGGGTGGGTATAGACCACGCTCCAGGGTACCCATTCTGCCGCCGGCTTACCCCAGCAACATCCGTTTACCAGGCACCCCACCCTGCCGATAGCCTGGGCCAGGATGATCCCCGGCGCTACCAGGTCGGCGACGGCGAAAAAGTCCCTTATTTTCTCCCTGCCGAGACTGCTGAAGCGCAGATAGAGCCAGATACCCAGGGTGGCACCGATGATGCCGCCGTATATCGCCAGTCCGCCACCGCTGAATGCCTCCGCCGGGTGCGCTACATAGTAGTGCCAGCTCTCCATAACATGGACCAGCTTGGCACCGGCCATTCCCGAAGCAATGCCGACCGGAGCTAGCATAATATCGGGAGGGGCGGTCAGAGTCTCCTTTATCTTAGATATCCGGCTGTATGACCAGAGGATCATCGCGACTACTGCCAGGGCGACAATGATACCATACCACCTTACTTCATGTGAACCGATGGTAAAGGCTACCGGATCGATACTGATGTTTATCATTCTGCGGACATTCTTCCTTTAATGTGGTAATCCTGTCTCATTAATCCCTTTACCGCAAATCCCGGTTGCTAGCGCTCTGCTGTCAGACTCTCCAGCAATACCATGGCGGCATGCTTGTCCAGCGGCTTGTTATTGTTGCCGCACTTGGGTGATTGAATACAACTGGGGCAACCCTCCTGACAGGGGCACTCTTTGATTAACCTCAGTGTAGTTTGCCACAGTTCTCCGGTTAAGTCAAAACCTTTCTCGGCAATGCCGATGCCGCCGGGGTGAGCGTCGTAGATGAATATCTGGGCTCTGCCGGTATCGGGGTGGAGCAGGGTGGAAACACCGCCGATATCGTTGCGGTCGCAGAGGGCGAAAAGAGGCAAAATGCCGACCGCAGCGTGCTCAACAGCGTGCAGTCCGCCAGCCGGATCCAGTTCTTCCTTCTCCAGCCGTGCCAAAGCCCCTGGAGGCAGGTCAAACCACAGCGCTATCGTGGCAAAACGCTGTGGCGGCAGCTCGAGCATTTCTTCGCCGATTACCTCCTCGGTAAACTGCGCCTTTTTTTTGAAACCGACTACGGTGGTGGTAACCTCCACCTCACCCAGAAACACCTTTACCAGTCCGCAGTTCCTGCTGCGGATCGTCCTGGTGATATGTAAATCGGTGGTTTCTTTAGTCTGGGTGTAATAGGCGGCGTCAGTCGGCTCGGCATAGGCGGTACGTCCGGAAAGGTCGAGCCTGGTCACCAGATAGGACTCTCCCTGGTGAAGATAAATAGCGCCGGGGTGTATCTGAAAGACGGCTACGCTTGACTCTACCGTTTCCAGCAGGGAAGCCGTTTGGGTGTCGATAACGGCAAAGCTCTCGCCGCTAGTGGAACGGATGTTGACACCCTGGGCCGGATAGCTGATGGCCGGCGAGAGGTACCACCTGCCTCTCCGCTCGCGGAGCAGACCATCTCTCTCCAGTATTTCCGTTTCCCGGCTGAATGTGGTACCGAAAAACTGCTCGTCGCTCTTACCCAGCGGCAGTTCCCAGGCGGCGCACAGCAGATGGGCCCCAAGAATATGGGTGTTGGCCGGGTTGACCAAGGCATTCTCAAAGTTTTTCCCGAAAAACTGATCAGGATGGTGCATCAGGTACTGGTCGAGGGGGTTGTCCAGAGCAATTAAAAAGCTCAGTGATTTGCCCTCCCCCCGCCCGCTCCGGCCGGCCTGCTGCCAAGTGCTGGCAATACTGCCCGGGTAGCCGGTAAGTACGGTAGCTTCCAGGTCGCCGATGTCTATCCCCAGCTCGAGAGCATTGGTGGCGACCACACCCAGCAGTTCGCCGCTGAACAAGTCCTGCTCTATGCGGCGGCGGTCCTCGGGGAGATAGCCGGCACGGTACGGCTTGATTCTCTCGCTCAGGATGTGGTTGCTCTGGGCGAGACGCCGCTTTGAGTAGAGGTAGATAAGCTCGGTAAGCCGGCGGGTACGGGCAAAGGCAAGGCTGCGGATATGCTGGCTCACCAAGCCGGTGAACAGCTCGGTTGCTTCGCTGTTGGCGCTGCGCCGTATACTCTTTGATTCATCAATCAGAGGGGGATTCCAGAAGACGAAGTCCTTCTCTCCGTGTGACGAACCATCACTGTCGACAAGGCTGAAGCTTACTCCGACCAGCTTCTCGATATGCTCAACGGGGTTGGCGATTGTCGCCGAGCAGCAAATGAACCGGGGGTCCGAGCCGTAGAGACGGCAGAGACGGCGCAGGCGGCGCAGTACACAGGCTAGCTGAGAGCCGAAAACGCCGCGGTAGTTGTGGGCTTCATCGATCACCACATAGCGGAGATTTCGCATCAGGCTCGACCAGTACCTGTGGTTGGGCAGGATGCCGAGGTGGAGCATATCGGGGTTGGTCAGTATTATCCGGGCTCTTTTTCTGATCCCGGCCCGCTCTAACCGGGGGGTATCACCGTCAAAGGTATCCAGTTCCTCCGTCCGGAGTAAATCGGGGCAGTATGTTGTGCGCAGGTTACGCAGCTGGTCCTGGGCCAGCGCCTTGGTTGGAAAGAGATAGAGGGCGCGGCTGGCCCGTTCGGTCAGTATTCTCTCCAGTACGGGGATGTTATAACACAGGCTCTTGCCGCTGGCACTTGAGGTTGCTACCATGACGTTTCTGCCCTGCCGGGCATGGTCTATCGCCTCGACCTGATGATTGTATAGCGGCAACAGCCCGTGCTTACCGAGGCAGTCATGAAGGCGATCGGGCAGGAGTTTGTCGGTTTCGGCATATCTTGCCTTACGGGCCGGAATATGCTCGATGTGAGCAATCTGACCACTGTAGCCGGGTTGGCTAGTGAGATAGTTAAGAAATGCGGTGGTATCCATCATTATCCCCTTGCCAGAATAAAAAGAACCGAGGCAAAGGCAGGGCTCCTAGAAGACGGAGATGAGCTCAATCTCGTAATCAAGCACCTCCACCTCGAAACGGCTCTCGCCAATAAAGTTCACCACCCGGGAGAGGACCTCATTAGAGTGCT
>JAQTTS010000037.1 GCA_028710655.1 Dehalococcoidales bacterium | reverse complement strand
TGATTTTTCCCATTTGGCAGCACTGACAAGGGAAGAATTGCATAGAGCAAGCCATATTGTCAACGATAAGATTCGTCAGGATTTGAAGGTGCATAGCGAGGAGGTCCCCTATTCAAAGGCGATTGCGGAAGGCGTGATAGCTTTATTCGATGAAAAGTATGGGGATATCGTCCGTGTGGTGAAAATAGGGGAGACGGCTGTCAGTGCCGAGCTCTGCGGCGGTACTCATGTCAGTTCAACCGGAGAGATAGGCTTCTTTCAGATTGTTAGTGAGGGTAGCGTCGGCGCTGGCTTACGCCGTATTGAGGCTGTTACCGGCAGGGAGGCGGAAGAATTTGTCAACCGGCGATTTTTCAGTTTGGATAGTATTGCCGATTCTCTGGGGACGACAGCGGGTGAAGTTCAGGACAGGGTAGCTCTTTTGTCGGTTGAATTGGAAACGGAGCGCCGGCGGGTTTTGACTCTGGAGCGGGAGCTGTCCCGGCAATTATCGGTATCTTTGCTGAGTCAGTTGGCAGTGATTAACGGGGTCAACGTGCTGGCTGCCAGGGTTCCGTCTTGTCGTTTGGAAGCTCTACGCGAACTGAGCGACCGCCTCCGCGAAGAGTTGAAGAGCGTGGTGATAGTACTGGGTACGATTTGTGATGATAAACCCCTTTTCCTGGCTGCAGTAACCCCGGATCTGGTTGCTAAAGGCTATAATGCCGGTGAGATAGTTCGACAGGTTGCCAAAGTGACCGGTGGTGGTGGAGGAGGTAAAGCTCAATTCGCCCAGGCGGGTGGTAAAGATAAAAATAGGTTGGAGGAGGCTCTTCAGATGGTAAAGAGCCTGGTTTAGGTCGAGTGGTTTTAGCCTGTCGATTTACCGCTGTTAATCTCGTTGACTACGGTCAGGGTGCTTTTGAGGTCTTTTGAGGGAGGCAGGCATAACGCGTATCTTGGGTCTCGATATCGGCGACAAGAGGATTGGGGTAGCCCTCAGTGACCCCCAGGGTATACTGGCAAGCCCGTTTACCATTATTAAACGCCGGAACGAAGAGTCAGATATCCAGGCAATTACTGATATTATCAGCCTGCATCAGGTTGAGCGGGTCATTGTCGGTTTACCTCGTTCTATGGACGGCAGTATCGGTGAGCAGGCAAAAAAAGTGGAGGCTCTTACCGAGAGACTGCGTAGCCAGACTCGAGCTCCGGTGGAGTACAGGGATGAGCGCCTATCAACAGTTTCTGCCCGGCGCTTGATACAAGATGCTCGGAATAAGAAAGTCAGGTATGATGATGCTATAGCGGCTGCTCTTATTCTGCAGTGCTATCTGGACGAAGAATATTAGACAGTGTGTTGGTTCTAATCGTGTCCGTCGCACGGGTTTCATATTTTATGTCGTGTCCTTACCGGAGTATAAAGTTCTCGTCGGCTTTTTATTCAGTCAGGCTCTGGTTCTGTAGGGATATCTGACGGAGTTTTACCTTGCCCCAGAGCCCTATATGGCTGCCGGCGATGATTACTGTCCCTTTTATTCCCTCAATACGTTGAGCCATCTCAATCCCTCTGGGTATGTCACTCGGTTGCTTGATCAGGTTGCCGATGGCAGTGGCAGCAGTGTCGGCTAGAGTGGCTGATTCGGACAGTACTACCACGGCGTCGGCCTTCCCGTAACTGAAGGAGTGTCCCACTGTTCCCGACGACGTACAAATTCCCAGGGGGGTATCTGTCCCGTCGATTTCTAAACCGATTCTGCCGGTCAGGGGCGACTTCCCAGCGTAAATCCCGATTAGCCTTTTCTTAAGACTCTTCAGGTAAATGTCACCGCCGTTTTCTACGATTATCTCCGGCGAAAAGGGGAGTAGTTCGGTGCCAACGAATTCAGCGATGGCGCCAGCTACTCCCGCCATGGGGCCGGTTCCGGCTCTCTCGGCTGAATCTGACATCGCCTTCACTATCTGGGGGGCGTCGCTTTCGACACTTATGGGTTTAAGAGTGGTTTGAAAATCAGGATGTCGCTCGATGTGCCTTTCCAGTATATTCCGGTATTTTGTCACCAGCCTGAAGGCTTTTCTTTTCAGGTTGGTTGAAGCACGGATACACAAATCTGTCTCTTTTACTACGACGCTAAAAGAGACTAGATCTATATCTCTAACCCAGTGTCGATAGGTTCTCGGCTGATACATAAACTAGAAGTGGAGTTCCATCGCTCTTGGTGGACAGGCCTTCAAGCAAAGCCCGCAAGCCAGACATTTCTTGTCGTGAAAACGAACCATTCTGCTGATCGGATCAAGTTCGAAGGCACCGGAAGGACAAATAGTTATGCAGGCGCCGCAGTGAGTACACCTTTCCTCGTTACGGGTGACATTCTGGCTGAGCGATTCTACCGTGACGCCGGTTTCTGTTAGATACCTGACGCCTTTTTCATAGTCTTCTTGTTTCCCCTTAAGCTCCAGTACCAACAGGCCCTCTTTATCGGGAGTGACTGATGCCTTCAAGATGTTAAAATCAAGGTCGTAATGCTTGACCAACCGGCTTATCATCGGCTGGTCTACCAGTCGTTTCGGAAAATGTAAGACTATTTTTCTCGATACCGTCATTGAGACTATCCTACTGCTCACCGTGTGGAGTAAACCGATCACTCTAATTAAACAATCGTTGATGGAGTTTGTCAACGTGAGGAGGTATCTGCCTGAACCGGGTAATGCTCATCCCCGTCGGCGGTCTCCTGAATATATTTGTAAAGACTGTTTTTGGCGTTATACAATGGGAGGAAGTTTCTGTCGGTTTTCCCAGAGATGCGGTTTGGGCCTGTTCCGGAGAAACAGATTGTGTTTACTTTGACTTGCGGGGGTGAGCTTGGCTAAGAAAAAGAAGGAAGAGAAACACGAGCGTAGGTTTACCCGACATCAGCTTGCCCGTTGGCAGCAGCAGAAGAAGCGGCAGCGCATTTTTCTCATCCTGGGGCTTGCTGTGATTGGTGCCATCGGCGGCGTTATCGGGTCTGGCTGGTATCGTAACGAGTACCGGCCGATGCAAGAGGTTGTGATTAAGGTAAACGAGACTGAGTTCGATATGGGCTACTACGTTGATACGCTAAAGATCAGCGGGAGGCTGTATCAGCAGATCTACGGGGAGAGTCAGTACCTTTTCTATATGCAGTCCGTGGCTGACCAAGCTGTAACTGGTATTGAGCAAAGAGAGCTGATCAGGCAGGGTGCTATGGCGCTTGGTATCGTGGTTAGCGATAGCGAGGTTAGTGAGGAGCTCAAGAAGAATGATCCCCCTCTGGGTAGCGAATATCGTGACCTGGTCAGTAGTGACATGTTGCGTAGCAAGTTACTTGACGAATATTTCGAGCAAGAGGTGCCGCAGGTCTCCGAGCAGAGACAGGTTATGGCGATGTTCCTCGAGAGTGACAGCCGGGCAGCTATGGTCAGGAAGATGCTTGAGGCTGGCGAAGATTTTGCCAAACTGTCCGGAGAATTTTTTCTGGAGAGCCTGACACTGATGGATGATGGCCAGGCCGGTTGGTACCCGCCGGAAATTCTGTCGGAAGAGCTGGGACTTGGCGTAGTTGAGGACTATGTTTTCGCTGCCGGGGTAGGGCTGAGTGGACCGGTTTATGACGAAACCATGACCAAAGATTTCGGCTATTGGCTGGTCAAGCTGGTGGAGAAAGATGAGGATGAGCAGGGTGAGTTATATAATATTCAGGTAATGCTGTTGGGCAGTGAAGAAGAGGCACAGGG
This sequence comes from Dehalococcoidales bacterium, assembly GCA_028710655.1. The sequence goes on along the minus strand of JAQTTS010000037.1, from coordinate 8,378 downwards.
TGTGATAGACCGGTTGGAGCTCGGGGTTAGTGGTGACTTTGCCGAAATAGCCGGCGAGCTTTCTCAGGATACTGCCTCGAAAGAAGACGGCGGTGATTTGGGCTGGCTTGATCCTGAAGAGATAGCTGCACCCTTTGCTGATTTTGTGCTGGCGGCTGAACCGGGGGCGCTCAGCGAGCCGATAAAGGATGATACGGTTGTCACCAAGGGCGGCTACTGGCTGATTGATGTCCTGGGTATTGAGGACGGCAGACAGATTTTGGAGGGCGACAGGGAGTTTCTGAAAACTATGGCTCTGGACGAGTGGATTTCTTCGTTATGGGATGATCCGGCGAATGTAGTGGAAAGCTACCTTGATGCTGAAAAAATAGCGTGGGCGATAGACAGGGCTGTCGGTAGTTGAATTGGGGGGTCTCGAGGCGATGGAAAGGGATAGCGTCGGGGTTGGTGTACTGGGGCTGGGGGTGATTGCCGGACAGGTTGTCCGGGTTATGCGTGATAAGGCCGGGGTCTTGGCTGATCAGGTCGGCTGTCCTCTTGTCTTGCGCAAGGTAAAGGTGCTGCCCGATGACTTAATCCGTCCGCAGGTAAAGGAGATGGGTACTCATCTCTTTACCACTGATGATGAGGAGTTTTTTACCTCACCCGGGATAGATATCGTTGTCGAAGCCATCGGGGGTGAACATCCGGCCCTGGAGTATTTGACCCGGGCGCTTGGTGATGGTAAGCATGTTGTTACCTCCAACAAAGAAGTTATTGCCAAGCATGGGGCTGGGCTTCTGAAACTGGCAGACCAGAATGGGGTGGTGTTGCGTTATGAGGCTAGTGTTGGTGGTGGCATCCCCCTGATTTCCCGTTTCCGGTATGATCTGGTGGCTAATCGGATAGAAGGTATCTATGCGATTATCAACGGAACGACCAACTATATACTGACTCGAATGGCCGGGGAGGGCGCGGACTTTGCTTCGGTTCTGGCCAGGGCTCAGGATTTGGGCTATGCCGAAGCTAATCCGGAGAATGATATCGAGGGGATAGACGCCGCCTACAAACTGGCTATTCTGGCCTCGCTGGCGTTCCATACCGAGGTCAGACCGGAGGATATCTATCACGAAGGAATTTCCCGGTTATCCAGTCGTGATTTCCAGTATGCCCGGGAGCTCGGTTTTGCCATCAAGCTGCTGGCCATTGCCAAAGAGAGTGACGGCGTGATTGAGGTCCGGGTGCACCCGGCCTTTATACCGGAAGACTCTCTTCTGGCTGAGGTCAACGGCGTCTATAATGCCGTTCTGGTTGAGGGGGATCTGGTTGATAAAGTCCTTTTCTTCGGTCAGGGCGCGGGGCCGCTGCCTACCTCCAGTGCCGTGATAGCTGATGTTGTCTCAGCGGCGCAGGATGTCCTGCGTGGTATTAGCGGAGGAGTCAGGTGGGAGTTTGGGCCTGGCAGAGTGATAAAACCCATGTCTGACATTGAAACCAGCTACTATCTCCGTCTCAACATTGCCGATCGGCCTGGTATCCTGGCTCAGATTGCCAAGGCCCTGGGTGACCGTCAGATCAGTATTTCCTCGGCCATCCAGAAGCTGGCTGACCGGGTGGCCCAGACCGCTGAAATTGTTATCATTACCTATCCTGCTCTGGAAAAAGCGATGCAGTCGGCGCTTGGAGAGTTAACCCGGCTATCCGGAGTGAAGGAAGTAAGCAACTTAGTTCGGGTGGAGGCTTTATCATAAAGTAGCAATGAAAAATGGAGTACTAGCCAGGTATAGAGACCATCTGCCGGTCACCTCTGATACGCCGCTTTTCTCGTTAGGCGAGGGAGATACCCCGCTGGTCAGGTGCCCGTCTCTGGAGAAAGAGACGGGCTGCGGGGAGCTCTATTTTAAGCTGGAGGGGTGTCAGCCTACCGGTTCTTTCAAGGACCGGGGTATGGTTGTCGCGGTGGCCAAGGCGATGGAGGCCGGCAGCCGGGCGGTAATGTGCGCTTCTACCGGTAATACCAGCGCCTCGACGGCGGCCTATGCTGCCTATCTCGGGATTGAGGCTATTATTGTGGTACCCAAGGGTAAAATCACGATGGGTAAGCTGGCTCAGGCTGTTATCTACGGGGCCAAGATAGTTGCTATTGAGGGGAATTTTGACCAGGCCCTGACTATCGTAAGAAGTCTGACCGACAGGCATCCGGTTACCCTGGTGAACTCGGTCAATCCCAACCGTATCGAGGGCCAGAAAACGGCTGCCTTCGAGATTGTTGATAACCTGGGGGATGCACCGGACTACCTTTTCATCCCGGTGGGGAACGCCGGGAATATTACTGCCTACTGGAAGGGTTTTGTGGAATACGCTGGGTTGGGTAAGGCGAAGGCTAAGCCCAGGATGATGGGTTTTCAGGCTGAGGGTGCTGCTCCTATTGTCCGGGGATATCCCATTAAGGAACCGTAGACCGTCGCTACCGCGATACGAATCGGTAATCCGGCGAGTTGGCAAAAAGCGGTGGCGGCTCGTGATGAGTCCGGGGGAATTATCGACATGGTCAACGACGGCGAAATTATGGCTGCTTACCGGATCATGGCGGCTAAGGGGGGCATATTCGGTGAGCCGGCTTCGGCGGCTCCCCTGGCCGGTCTAATCAAGCTCTCTCGTTGTGGAATGGACTTTTCGCAGAAGAGGGTGGTCTGTGTGGTGACCGGTAGCGGCCTTAAGGACCCTGATAATGCGTTGAAAAGCGCTGAGCCCTTACTTGAGCTGCCAGCCGACCTGGCTGCTGTGGAACGGGCTTTGGGTTGGGGCTAGAAAAACGGAGTAGAGTAATCGACGATGAAGACAGTGTTTGACTCGGATAAAATCCAGGCGGCGGTAGCTTCCATTATTGAGGCTATCGGAGAGGACCCGCAGCGTGAGGGCTTGGTCGGTACTCCCCGCCGTGTCGCTGAGATGTATGCTGAACTATTCAAGGGAATGGGTGTGGATCCTAAGGGAGTACTCTCGGTAAGCTTCGAAGAGGGACACCGTGAAATGATCATCCTGAAGGATATCCCGTTCTATTCTATGTGTGAGCATCACCTGCTGCCCTTTTACGGCCTGGCTCATATCGGCTATATCCCTAATACCGAGGGAAGCGTAGTCGGTGCCAGTAAACTGGCCAGAGTAGTCGAGATTGTATCCCAGCGCCTGCAGCTTCAGGAGAGGATGACCTCTCAGATTGCCGATGCTATTGCCGATGGGATCAATGCCAAGGGAGTGGCTGTGGTCCTCCAGGCAGAACATATGTGTATGGTTATGCGTGGCATCAAGAAACCGGGCAGCAATATGGTCACCTCGGGGTTGCGGGGCATATTCCGCACTGATCCCAAGACCAGGGCTGAGTTTTTTTCTCTAATTCGGAGTAGGTCTCCTATCGAGTAGGCAAACCCGGTCACTCACCCATGATCTGTAATATCACCCGTCTTGAGCGGTGCCGGTTATCGAAATCGACCAGGACTATCTGCTGCCAGGTACCTACCATTAGCTTCTTATTGCTGAAAGGGACTGTCAGCGAGGCCCCTAGTAGTGAAGCGCGGACGTGCGAGTAGCCGTTGCCGTCGCCCCAGCGGCGGTCATGGGCATAGGCAATATCTTTAGGGACGATTCGTTCCCACATACCCTGCAGATCGGCCAGTACTCCGGACTCGAACTCGATGGTGGTCAGGCCGGCTGTTGAACCGGCGACAAATATTGTGACCACTCCCTTAGTCACCTCGGCTTTGGCTACTTCCTGCTCTATGTCGGGTGTGATATCGACAATATCGCACTCACCCCTGGTATTGAGAGTAATCTCTCTGGTCACTATCATATCCTTAACTCCTGTTGTCCAATTTCCGGTTTACCTCTTTCTTATGCCCCTGTCAGTCCGGAATCAGCTCATTCCAGATGATGTCATCCAGTTCAAATACCGGGCCGTCCTGGCATACCTGCTTCAGCCCGCTTCTCGTTCTCACCGTGCAGGCGTAGCAGACCCCCAGACCGCAGCCCATCCTCATCTCCAGGGAGATCTGGACAGGCTTCCCTTCAAGACCGAGCTCTCGCTTTCTCTGTGCCATCTCGCGGTACATTGCGGTGGGCCCGCAGGCAAAGATCTGGTCGGATCTGTCAGCGTAGTCCGGCAACAGTTCTGAGACGTACCCTTGATAACCCTGTGTACCGTCTTCAGTGGCGGTGACAATGGTAAATCCCCGGGGCAGGCGTTCCTCGGGGAGAAGCTGGGCGGCAGACCTGGCTCCGGCGAGCAGGGTTACTCTTTTCTCCTGCTTAAGTGCTATATCGGCAAGGTATACCAGTGGCACGATGCCCATACCGCCCGCTAACAGCAGGATTTGTCTGGACTCGGTGTGGATGGTGAAGCCGTTGCCCAACGGGCCGATTATGTCTATAGCATCATCCTTTTGACGTTGAGATAGCCAGCGGGTGCCTTTGCCTACCGTGTTGAACAAAAGGGCCAGGCTGTCGCTTTCTATCCGGTGTATGCTGAGGGGACGGCGCAGCGGTAGCTCATTCTCTTCGCCGCAGCGCACCATGACAAACTGCCCCGGATTAGCTCCGGAGGCTACACGGGGGGATCTGATCCGGAGGAGATAGGTCCCGGGCATGGCTTCTCTACTGGAGATGATGGTGGCCGGGGACTGCTTCATAACGGTTCCTTTCTGTATTCTGTTGATGATCCCGTCCTTCCAACCTTAATCGAGTCGTCCTGATAGACCAGCTTGCCCTGTGCGATGGTTGCCAGAACCTTCCCCTTCAACCTTACTCCTTTGAGGGGGGTGTTCCTGCCCTTTGAGGCAAAGGAGCCGGTGTCAACCACCCACTCCATGTCCGGATCGAAGATGGTCACATCGGCGGGGGCCCCGATATCCAGGGTTCCCAGCCTGCCGTACCTATCGCCGATAATCCGGGCTGGCTCTCGGGTAAGCCTTGCGATAAGAGCGGTCAGGGATAGTTCTCCGCCGTGCACCAGGCCCAGCAGGCTGCCCAGAGCGGTCTCCAGACCGCTGATGCCGAAGGGGGCCAGGGCGAATTCGCTGAGCTTATCGGCCTCGGTGTGAGGAGCGTGGTCGGTGGCGATGATGTCAATTACATTATCCTTGAGCCCCTCTAATAGGGCCCTGGTATCCTTTCTGGTCCTTAGGGGCGGGTTTACCTTGGCACTGGTATCGTAGCCCCTGACCTGCTCCTCGGTTAGGGTCAGGTGGTGCGGTGTGACCTCGGCGGTGACCCTTGCCCCTCTGTCTTTGGCGTGGCGTATAAGCTCTACGGAGCCTGCGCTGGAGACGTGGGCGATATGCAGCCGGCCCCCGGTAAGCCGGGCCAGGATCAGGTCGCGGGCGACCATAATCTCCTCGGCGGCAGCCGGTATTCCCGGCAGCCCCAGCCTTTTGGAAAGGGCGCTCTCATTCATCAGGCCATCCCTGCTGAGGGTGGTATCCTCGCAGTGGTCGATAATAGGCAGCCCCGAGCTTAAGCTGCACTCCAATGCCTGACGCATTAGGCGTGAGGTTGCTACCGGGCTGCCGTCGTCACTAAATCCCACCGCCCCGGCTTCGGCCATCTCCTCCATATCGACCAGTTCCTTCCCCATCCTCTCTTTGGTGACGCACCCTATCGGCAGCACCCGGACGATGCCCTCCGATGATGTTACTAGATTGACATAATCTATTGCTGCTTTGTTGTCCAGTGGGGGGTTGGTGTTGGGCATGCAGCAGACGGTGGTAAAACCGCCCCGCGCTGCGGCCCTGCTACCGCTGGCGATGGTCTCCTTCTCCTCGAAACCCGGCTGCCGGAGGTGGCAGTGCAGGTCGATAAAGCCGGGACAGACGACCATCCCGCTGGCGTTGATGACGTCATATTGCGGTAAGGCCGGCTCTTCTCTGACCGGCCGGGCGATTTTGCCCTTGAGGATGAGCAAATCCCCGACCTCATCTATACCCTGTACGGGGTCGATGATGCGTCCTCCCCGAATAAGCAGCGGCTTCACCATTCCTGAACGTCGCTTCTTTCATGGGGTAAGGTGGCATAGTGGCTGGGTTTAAAACCGCGGGCCTCGGCTTCATCTGCCGAGTTAAAGACTATCAGATTCTCCGGTCTGATTGTTCTGGCCCAGTGGCTTTCCGCACTGTGGTACTTCTTGTACTCCGGTGCTCCTTCGTGCCAGTGGGAACTGGCGACGTACTTGGGCTCGAAGCCGTGTTCACAGTAGGTGCATCTTAGTGTCAACGGCTGAGTGTTGACTATCTTGAATGCCGATTTGATGTATTTTATTTCGCTTTCCTGTACCGAGACGCATCTCGGATTGGGGCACTTTAGCCCTAGGTCCTGCCGGTATGCCGGGTAGTCAATCCCGGTAGGAGAGCCATCCTTGTCGGGAAGGGCGATCTCCTTAACCCCCAGCAGGAGGGCTATTAATGCCATCCTGACCGGTACTCCTCGGGCGGCTTGTTTGAAGTACATGCTCCGCGGGTCGGCATCTAGCTCGCAGGCCAGCTCGTCGACGCGGGGCAGCGGGTGCATGATAAGGGTTTTCTCGAACTCCTTCTCTTTGAGCAGCTGCTTATCTACCACCGGGTATCTCGCCTTCAACCCCTTTCCTTCTTCGCTGGTGGTAAACCGCTCCTTCTGCGGCCGTGTGACGTAGAGGGCATCGACTCCCCTTTTCAACTCCACCTGAATACTGATGTTGGGCATCATTGCCAGCTGGTGCGGGCTGCCCGGGGTGATATATATCGCATCCAGGGGGGAGGCATTTTCTTTGTCCGACTGCTCGGAGGCCGCAAGCCTTTCCAATTCCCCGCCGTATTCCGCGATTAGTTTTTGTATCACGTGCTTGGGGACCTCAAACCCCGGGGTAGGGCAGAAGACGATGTTTGCCCCGAGCTTGGCCAGGGCAAAAATGAGAGAGTGTACCGTCCGTCCGTATTTCAGGTCTCCCCATAGCGCAATCTTCAGACCCTTGATAGTTTTTCTTTCTTTCTTGATGGTGTAAAGGTCTAGCAGGGTCTGGGTGGGGTGCTGGTGACCTCCGTCGCCAGCGTTGATCACCGGCACACCGGCGTAGTCGGCAACTACCCTGGCGGACCCTTCCCAGGGGTGACGGATGACGATTATGTCGGCGTAGCTCCCGACCACCCGTGCCATATCGGCGATGCTCTCACCTTTTGCCAGCGAGGTTGCCTTGGTATCGACCGCGCTGATGACGCTGCCCCCGAGCCGATGCATGGCCGACTCAAAGGATAGCCTGGTTCTAGTGCTGGGTTCAAAAAAGAGACTGGCCATAACCTTGCCGCGGCATAAGTCGAGCTGCTCCTTCATAGATTGCGACATTTCATCGGCCAGGTCGAAAACTGCTGTTATTTCTCCGTTGGATAGGTCATCGATGGTTACCAGGCTTCTACCGGTGAAGTTCATCGCAACTCCTTTTGCAGCAGTATACCATTTTCAGTATCGACAGGTCTGTTCCCGGCCGGGCTGGTGATGGTTACCTCGTCCGCTCCGTCGGTCTCCTGAAGACGGACATTTACCTCTTCATCTCTGGAGCTTGGGATGTTTTTTCCAGTATAGTCGGCCCTTATCGGCATTTCACGGTGGCCGCGGTCGATCAGGGTCGCCAGTTGTACCTGCCGGGGGCGTCCCCAGTCGATCAGGGCGTCCATCGCGGCCCGGACGCTGCGTCCGGTATAGAGGACATCGTCAACCAGCACTATCGACTTGCCGTCGATATCGACTGCGGTGTCACTACGTTTTGTAAGCGGCTTTATGGCTGTGGGGAAGATGTCATCCCGGTAGAGGTTAATGTCCAGGGCGAAAACCGGCGGTTTTAGCCCGTTGAATTTTGTTATCAGGCCAGCCAGTCTTTCCGCTATAGGTACGCCGCGGGTGCGGATGCCGACCAGTGCCAGGTCTTCGAGGGGTATGTTCCGCTCGATGATTTCGTGGGCGATACGGATCAGGGTACGCCTGATGTCCTCTGCGGTCATTAGAATATTCCGGGACATAAAAATAACCCCCATGCCCTGAGCGGCAAGAGGGTTATCCGGCTTGCGTTATCTTCTTTTTCCCCTTGCCAGCCTCACCGGACCAGCTTAAAGGTTAATTATTTAGACTAATATTATAGCATAGTTGATGGTGCTATTGCAAGATTCTGTAGCCAGGTAGCATGAACTGCTGGGAACAGATCAGGTACCCCGTCCATTACCGGATGCCGGTATCGATGTGAACATCGATGGTAATCGTCTCATCAGCGGCTACGGTTATCTTCTCCGGCAGATTATCGGCAGTATCCATGCCCGCATGGTTTATATCTATGGTATAGGTGCCGGGCGCTAGTTGGGCGGTATAGTAGCCGGTGGCCCCAT
>JAQTTS010000377.1 GCA_028710655.1 Dehalococcoidales bacterium | reverse complement strand
TAATGACATCATCGTCATTGACGCCGGTTTTATGTTCCCCGCAGAGGAAATGTTGGGCATCGACCTAGTAATCCCCGATATAAGCTACCTGCTGGAGAAAAAGGACAAGGTTAGAGGTATCATCATTACCCATGGGCACGATGACCATACCGGCGCTCTGCCCTATATCCTTCCCCAGTTGAACGTACCCGTTTATGCCACCAAACTTACCCAGGGGCTTATCTCGGTCAAGCTCAAAGAACGCAAGGCACTGGACGGGGCCAAGCTGGAGACAATTGCTACGGGAAAAAGTTTTAACCTGGGTAAATTCAGGATAGAATTCTTCCCGGTTTGCCACAGTATACCCGACGCGGTAGGCCTAATCATAAACACGCCGATCGGAACCATAGTACATAGCGGGGATTTTAAAGTCGACTATACCCCGGTCAGCGGCAAGCCAACCGACCTCTCCCGGCTGGCCCAGCTGGGAGCACAGGGAGTCCTCCTCCTTCTCGCCGACTCTACCTATGCCGAACTGCCTGGCTACACCCCGTCAGAAAGGGTAGTCGGTGAAACCCTGGACCATGTTATAGCCAACGCACCGGGAAGAGTGGTCATAACTACCTTTTCCTCACTGGTCTCCCGTATCCAGCAGGTTATTGATGCCGCAGCCAAGCACAAGCGCCGTGTCTTTATTGTCGGACGCAGTATGAGCAATACCGTACAGATGGCACTGAAGCTAGACTATCTCAGCGATAGCGAGGGAGTGCTGGCCCGGATAGATGAACTTAAGGGTATGCCCCGCAACAAAATCGTCTTTGTCACCACCGGAAGCCAGGGAGAACCTACCTCCGCCCTGGTCCGCATGGCTAACCGCGCCCATCGCCAGGTTCACATCCTCCGTGGCGATACGGTAGTCATCTCAGCAACACCAATCCCCGGCAATGAGTCATTAATCAACAGAACCGTAGACAATCTCTTCAAGCAAGGCGCCCAGGTAATCTACAGCAAATTAGAGCAGGTACATGTTCACGGACATGCCAGCCAAGAGGAGCTGAAGCTGATCCTGAATCTGGTCAAGCCAAAGTTCTTTATGCCCATCCACGGCGAATACCGCCACCTGAGCCTTCACTCTAAACTGGCCCAATCAATAGGTATTCCCAAGGATAACATATTCGTCCTTGAAGACGGAGATATCCTCGAGCTTAGTCAACAATCAGGTAAGAAAACGGGCAGGGTTACTTCGGGCAATGTCTATGTCGACGGCCTAAGTGTCGGTGATATCGGCAGCATTGTCCTGCGCAACAGAAGAATGCTATCCAGAGATGGCATAGTGGTAGTAATTATTGCCATTAACAAGCAGACCGGGAAACTGGTAGGTCGTCCTGACATCGTATCACGTGGTTTTGTCGACACCAGAGAGTCAAAAGACATGCTGGAAGAAAGTCGTGATCTGGTGGCCCAAACCCTGGATCACAGCGGTAAGCAGCCGACCGAGTGGAGCCTGGTCAACGACAAGATCAGGGACACACTGAATAGATTCTATTATGAGCGGACCAAGCGCCGGCCAATGATACTCCCCTTTATGGTGAAGGTCTAACGCTAAGTACCATTCCCACATGAGACTATATGGCAAAGAGAAAGTCAAAAACCATAGGTAAACAGAGGGCAAAAACCGGGGGAAGGCAGCCGGCCAAGGGAAACACCCGCTTTACTACCTGGGGTGTGGCCTGGCGAGTCATCCTGATCGCCTCGATCGTAGGGGTACTGTACTGGCAGTGGTCCAACCTGACAGCGTGGGCGATTGATATCAGGGACAGTACCTGGAACCTCTTCGGCTGGGGGCTGCTCCTGCTCATCATCGCCCTGATAATACTGGGGATAGTGCTATGGCTGCGGAGAAGCTCACCTATCCTGGTGCGGTTCCGCCAATGGCTGGGCGGCATTGCCTTCACTATGGCCATCTGGGGATTACTAGCCTTTTCCGCACTGGGCGGCAGTATCGGGCAACACCTCATTGGATACCCCTCGAACTTCATCGGAATTCCCCGCATCATCGGCCTGGTCCTTGCCGGGATTGTTTTGGTAGCTCCGAAAGCCTTCGCAGACGCATTCAGAAGAGCCGCTTCATGGTCCCACAGGCAATTCCAGAGACAACCGAAGCCGCTGCCAGCGGTCCCACCGCCAACACCACCGGTGATAACGACAACACCACAGATAACAACTGAAGAGCAGCCCGCGGTAAGCCAGGCTGCCCCAATATCAGCGGCAACTCCACCTCCAGTACAGAATCCGGCTCCGGTATTAAGCACTCCCCCCAGTCAGACCCATGATGATCTGCGACAGGTAGCCCAAGAAGTATGGAAAAGGTATGGGGAATCACCGTCACTGGCTACTGACAACGGCTGGCGACTGCCGCCAATTGATATCCTGGACCGGGCTACGGAAATCGAATTCGGGCAGTCCGATAACACTCAGAGGGCAAAGCTTATCGAAGAGGCCCTTGCCAGCTACGGAGTGGAGGCTAAGGTGGTCCAGATAAACACCGGACCAACGGTTACCCAGTTCGGTCTGGAACCGGGGTGGGATAGGAAAATGAAGGAAATCAAGGAACGGGATAAAGACGGCAATATCACCGTCAGACTGGAGGAGGTATCCCGGACCAGGATCAAGGTTGATAGAATCACAGCCCTGGCTAATGACCTGGCCCTGGCACTAGCGGCACCAAGTATCAGGATTGAAGCACCGGTACCGGGTAAGCCGGTAGTCGGCATCGAAGTACCTAATACCACGATGGGTATGGTCAACCTGAGAGGAGTAATCGAGACCAGCGGCTTTCAGAAGCTTATCGCCAAGTCCAGACTTACTCTAGCGCTGGGTAAAGGCGCCGGTGGCGAAGCAGTGGTCGCCGACCTGACCAAAATGCCGCACCTTCTTATTGCCGGAGCCACCGGAAGCGGTAAGACCGTCTGCTTGAATGCTACCATTTGCTGTTTGCTACTCCATAACTCACCGAACAATGTCCGCTTCATCATGATTGACCCCAAACGTGTAGAG
>JAQTTS010000376.1 GCA_028710655.1 Dehalococcoidales bacterium | reverse complement strand
GGAGTTCAGGAGGAATTGGTCCGAGGCGAGGGCCTATCAACCCCTATGTCAAAACGTAAAGTCGTTCTTCCGCTCATGGTGCAAATGGTTGCTGTTGGTGAAAGCACGGGAAACTTAACTAACTCCCTGACCACAGTCGCCCAGAGCTATGAAATGGAGTCTGACGACCGCACCAAGACCGCGATCAGCCTTATCCAGCCGGTGATGACTGTCGTCATCGGAGTCGTGGTCGCCTTTGTAGCTATTGCACTGGTATCCGCTAGATTCGGGGTCTACAACGAATTTAAATAACTTAATGGCAAGCTCTTTAACACCGGTGCGAATTTCGGTGAAATCGGCCGCTTGTTCGGGATGAAAACGGCCACCCCCTTGGCGGCGCCGGACTAAGGTTCAGTTTAGCTCACGTTGTCTTCGTTTTCAATCACCTCCTTCTTTTCAGGTTTTGAAGCTTGTCTCCTGGTGCGCATGGAATCGCCTCTCATCTCGATTTTGTAGGCGTTGTGCAGCAGCCGGTCACAGACGGCATCGGCCAGGGTGGGGTCGCCGATGTTGGGATGCCAGTCGCTGACAGGGCACTGGCTGGCGATAATAGTAGCTCCTGTCTGGTAGCGGTCTTCGATTACCTCCAGCAGGTCTCTCCGTTCGTTGTCGGAGAGTGGGGTAAGCAGGAAGTCATCAACGATCAGGAGTTGCACCCGGCTCAGCCTGGCGAGGGCTTTGAGGTGGGAGCCGTCGCCGCGCGATTGCTGCAAGGTCTCAAACAACCGGGGAGCGCGCACGTAGAGCACGGTGTAACCGGCGCGGGCGGCGGCGTTGCCCAGGGCGCAGGCGATAAAAGATTTACCGACGCCGGCCGGGCCGCTGACCAGCACGCTACGATTGGCTGGTACCCACTCCGGATTAGCCAGTTCCAGCATTACCTGCCGGTCGAGGTCCGCGGGGCGCTTGGTAATCGATATCCTCCAGGGCGGTTTCCTGGCGGAGCCTGGCCTTCTTGAGCAAACGCCGAAGCCTTAGATTGTCGCGGTACAGCTTTTCATCCTGCACCAGCAGGCCCACGAATTCGTCATGGGACAGAGATGCCTGATTAGAGTCGGCCAGCCGTTTCTCGAAGCTCTCCGCCATACCGTGTAGCTTGAGGGAGTGCAGGATGTAGATCGTTTGTTGGTTAAGCACAGTTTATTACTCCTTTCACCGGTAATACTCCGGTCCCCTGATATTCTGATGCGGCGGTAGTCCTGGTAGCCGGGGTTGCTCGCCGTTATCGGGATGGCGGTCGAGTCCGGCGGACAGGATGGCCTTCATCGACCGGTAGGAGCAAGTCTCAAATTCGAGAGCCCGGCGTGCCGCCGCTTCGACACGCACCGGTTCGTAATCACGCGTCAGGTTAATAATCCCCAGGCATGCCTTGTAACCCTGCTCCGGATAAGGACGCGTGGCCAGTATCTTTTCCACCAGCCGGGCGGTAGCCTCTCCGGTCTTACCTGCCCACCGGATAAACCGGTCCGGATTCCACTCGGCGTAAAACCGGTGTTCGGGAGGCATATGCTCCGGGAGCGTGGTATAGCCGTTTTTGTGGTAAGACCGGACGTGGGCGGCGACACGCTCGCCTTTGCGAAAAGCCTCCAGGGTCGTCGCGGTCAGCCGGATATCTAGTCTCTCGTGCAAAAGCCGGTAAGGCACGCTGTAGTAATGGTGGTCCACCTCGATGTGGTAGTTGAGCTGCACCTTAGCCTTGTACCATTCGGCATATTCGTATGGTCCTGTGGGCAGCGGCAGGGCATTGGGCCGGTCTACAGCCTCAAACAACTCCCGGCGGGACTTCTTGAGCTTTTTCAGTGGCCGGGCGTTGAGACGCTCCAGGCACTCGCGAATAGCGGCGTTAAGCTCGGCCAGGCTGTAGAAGGTGCGGTGACGCAGCACCGACAGTATCCACCTCTGAGCAATCAGCACCCCGTTTTCCACCTTCGCCTTATCCCTGGGTTTGCGTGGACGCGCCGGCAGCACGGCGCAGCCGTAGTGCTCGGCCATATCCGCGTAAGTCGGATTTAGCTCCGGTTCATATTTGCATGCCTTGCTCACGCCACTCTTGAGATTATCCGGAACCAGCACCCGGGGAACACATCTGAAATACTCCAGCGCCCGCCGGTGGGCGCCGATCCAGTCCGGCAGGGTCTGGGATAATGTCGTCTCGGCATAGGTGTAATTAGAGGCGCCCCAGACGGCCAGGAATAGCTGTGTCAGAATCAGCTCACCGGTTAATGTGTCGACGATAGACAGTCCATCGGAGTAGTCGATGAACAGCTTTTCGCCACCGCGGTGCTCCTGGCGCATAACGTAATCAAGCTTCTTCCGCCACCGCCAGTAATGCTCGCAGAACTGGGTGTACTGGTAGCCATCAGGGTGTTTTTCCTTGTACTCCAGCCATAGCTGCGAGAGTGTCAGGTTGAATTTACGGTAGGTGCGCAGCTCGTTGTAGATGTGCTCGCAGTCCGGCGGCGGACGTTTGACCGAGCTTGGCACGTGTTCGGTAGGAAACAGGCGCTCTTCGAGCTGGCTTTCAGTAATCGCCGACGCTTCGGACCAGGTCAGCCTGGCTGCCGCGGTTCTCCGCAGATAATCAGCCACGGTGCTCCGGGAAACCTGACAGCTCCTGGCTATTTCCCTCTCGCTGATACCGCAGTCTAACTTTAATCGTAATATCTCTTTGATTTTGCGCACGGACAATCTCCTGTTGGACATGAATCACCTCCATGGTGATTCTATGCCATCGTATTGTCCGGCGCCGTGCCGACGGGGGTGGCCGATTTGCTCCGAAAGAGTGGCCTACTTTACTCCGAAAGGCCGGCCGGTTTGCTCCGAAAAGTTGGCCGTTTTAGTCCGAAAAACGCATGAGTGTGAGGAAAGCCTGTCTGCTGGCGGAGAAACCGGTACACGTACTTCTGGCCGGGCCGCCGGCACTAGCCAAGAGCCTTTTCCTCTGGGATATCGAAAGGGCAGCCGGGGGGCAGGCAATATGGCTGGTCGGCTCGGCGACCTCAA
>JAQTTS010000375.1 GCA_028710655.1 Dehalococcoidales bacterium | reverse complement strand
CCATTGATGCGAGTTACTGGGTATCATTTGTGTTCGATTATCAGAACTGCCAGGTCTTCTCAGTCCGAGATATTCATTACCTCCAGTGGCCACGACATGCAGAAAGAGAGCTGCCGTATCAGCCGGTAAGAGCGAGGACAGCGATATGTAATCGCTCGTGTGGCTGACGTTTACCCACGCACCGGAAGGTGTTATGCGCAACTGGGTCGGGTCATATTTCTTGAACATCTACGTTTCCTTTTTCATTGTGTGTCGAATATTCATATCGCTTTATCCGCCACCAGCTTGTTGGGCATGTTGGCTCCCTTGATTTTTACCGCCGGCGGCGGCCCGGGCAGCGTGGTAAAAGACTTGTAGGCCGCCGAGCCGTGCCCGTAATCGGTACCCATCGGGTTGGCGGCTACTGCCCTGAAATAATAGAGCGTGCCGGGCTCGAGGTCGGCTACATCCGCGGTGAAATATCCCTGGTTGGCCGTGGGATTGTCTTCGGTCACCAGCTGCCAGTCGGTGACCTTGCCGAATGACAGAGTCTTGCCGTATTCAAACCTGCCATGGCAGACAAGACCTCCATCAAGCATGAGTCGGCCCCTTAATCTTGCCGAGTAAATATCGATGTTCTGGGCATCGTACGTGCCCACCAGGGGAGGCGATTCGTAGTCGATTTCCAGTAAAGCCTTCCGGTCGGTGTACTGATAGCAGGAAAGCACGGGGCCGCATCCCTGATACATGCCGCCATCAGGAAGTTCGTGCTCCACACCAGCCACATCGAAGTTAGCATTGCGGATTCCGAGGTTAACTAGGTTGTTAAAATCAAGATAAGCCAAGCCATCGCTACTAAGCTCGAAATCGTTCCGGGCGCCGACTATCAGGTCGTCATAATCAACATCGACGTCACAGAACGGAATCGAGCCGAAATTGACGTAGTCGGCAGCAACGATATCTCCTGGCGTATTTGGAGTGAAAGCATACACGTTGTAAGTCGGCCTGGTACCCCAGCAAGTCTTGGAGTTTACCCAGACCTTGACCCTGCCTCCAACCGCCACAGCCCCAGGCGGCATGCCGTTGTAATCCCCGGCGTCATAGTCGGTTCGCGGATCCCAGATAGCGCCGAATCTTCTGAGCCAGTCCCAAGGATTGTTGGCCGGCAAATGGGATGCCGAGCCGGCGAACTGGAGTCCTACATAGTCGGTTCCCGTGTAGCCCTCGTAATGAGTGCCGGCTCCGGTTATCAGGTCCTCCCAGGTGGCGTAAGGAGCAACTGTCACCCAGCGCCGGGGCATGCCTGCCCTGACGTAGATGCACTTATCGATCCAGTTTTCCCTTGTCGTCCTGCTCATGCCTGATTATTTCTCCACTCGATAAAAGCCTTTATTAAATAGCCCTCGCAGCAACAAGCCTGTTTGATATGTTTACCCCCTTGATTTCTGTGGTTGGGGGAGCGAATACGCCGACGAACTGCAAGTACCATATCCCGTAGTCCCATACCGGATCTTGCTTGTATCCCTCGAAGATCGCCATTATTTCGTCAGGCTGGACTTTTCCGAAATTTCCCGGGTAGAGACTGTAGAGAGCCCTTCCCCACGACCACTCCACGTCACCTAGGTAATGTTCTAGGTCACTGCCAGACCAGGCGCCATCATGCCGGAATGTTTGTACGTCAAACTCTGAAGGCACGGGATAGTCCGTTTGTAATAAAGCCGGGACAACCACGCCTGAAGTAGTCAGTGTCGCGAACCCGCTTATATAAGAGGGTGCTGATATAATGGTTTCCTGCAGATTCCAACCCGAGCCAGAAGGTTTTCTTATGCAGGAAAGAACCGTATTGCTGCTGCTGATAACGACAAGGTCACCGCTAGCCTCACATACTATTTGAGCTACGGAATAGTCACTGCCGATGACGCCGCCGCTGTTCCAGACTCCGTTATAGTACCAGTAATACAGGTCATTTGATGCCGCTGTTCTCTGAACAAGGTGGAGCACGTTGTTGTTATCCAGAGTCATAGCGGCCTGACTAAAGCGAGAGGTTCCCGAAGTTATGATTGTCGGCAGCAGCCACGAGGCTGCAAAATAGCGAATGTGACGAAGCTGGTAAGAACTCGAAGCTGTCCTAGTCCCGAAAACACAGTGAATCGTGTTCAACGAGTCTATAGCTATGCAGGGATAGGTATAAAAGCCTGACCCATATGCCGTCCAACTGCAAACGTCCTCGACCATCCAGAAAGCCCCGGTTAACCTGGCAGATTTTAGGTAACGCGTCGAACCGTCACGGGCTTCAAAAAGAATGTAGACATTTCCCAAGGAGTCAGCGGCGATGCAGCCATCCATGCAGGTGCCAGCCGCCCATGAGAATACCTCCTCAATAGACCATGTGTCACCGTTATCAGTAGACCAGGCATGCATAATGCGCCAGGGGTTCCCTGTGTCAAAATGTTTATTATAGGTGGCATGCAGGGTCCCATAAATATCCCGACACAGCCACTGCAGGCCGGCCGAACCCAGCGGCTGAGTTACGTCCGGTTCCGCAACATCGATTTCAACTACTTTCATAAAGACTGTCCTTCACCATTACTCGGCTGAATACCAAACCCGAATCCCCAGTTGCATATCATTGAAGTTAAGAAAATCTAAGTTCGCTTTGCCTAGCAGCCACTGGAACTCATAGATGTCATTCACGATGACAGTGCCAGCAATATCGATGCTCCCGATACAGACATCGCCGCCCTCCCTAATTTCACCTTCCAGGCCGAATTGGCCATCGGCAAAGGCTATGGCGTCATTCCAGTCACCAGGAGAATCGTTCCTCACCTGTATCACTTGGCTCGTACCTGCTACTGTCCCGCCGTCCAAGCTGTTGGCGGCGGCATTAGTATTTTCAACCATCCTGAACTTGAGCATGGCGATGGCTCTGAGCACGGTAGCGCCGTCGGGCAATCCCTCTACTGTTACGGCAGGTAGTGACACGGTGATGCCGGCGCCGTCAATCTGTATTTCTTCCTGAGGTAAGCTCCAGAAGTCCATGGAGAGCAGCTGCTTGCCGCTCGACACA
>JAQTTS010000036.1 GCA_028710655.1 Dehalococcoidales bacterium | reverse complement strand
TTTTGCTGAACCGCCTGCACTCAATAATCAACCCGCCCAGAGGGCAAATGATGGTACAGGAGCCGATTGTTACCGAGCGGGAGGGTAGGTATGTCATTCCCATCAAAATCGAGGCCCGTAAGGAGATAAAGGGGATTGTGCATGATATCTCCAATAGCGGGGCGACCCTCTTTATCGAACCCTGGTCTACCCTGACGACGGGTAACGAGCTTCGCGAGCTCACTATTCAAGAAAAACGCGAGATAGATAAGATACTGGCCGGTTTGAGCGCCGGAGTAGCGGAGCATGAAGCTGAAATCTCACGGAATATCACCCTGGTCGCCGAGCTGGATCTGGCGCTGGCCAAGGCAAGGTATGCCGGAAAATTCGGGGCCAGCGAGCCGGTAGTCATCCCCCCCGCTGAGAAGCCGGCGGGGCATATAGGACTGAGACTGGTCGCCGCCAGACACCCTCTGCTCGGAGTAGGAGCGGTGCCGATGACACTGGAGATGGGGCAGGACTTCTCCATACTGGTTATCACCGGTCCGAATACCGGGGGCAAGACAGTAGCCCTGAAGACCATCGGCCTGCTCAGCTTGATGACGCAGGCTGGCTTACCAATTCCAGCTTCTGAAGAAAGCCAGCTCCCCGTCTTCGACGGCATCTTTGCCGATATCGGCGATGAGCAGAGCATCGAACAGACGCTTTCCACCTTCAGCTGGCACATCGGCAACATTATCCGCATCATTAACAGTGCCACCGAAAACAGCTTGGTGCTCCTCGATGAGCTAGGCATAAGCACCGACCCGGCCGAGGGTTCCGCCCTGGCCCGTTCCATCCTGCTCCATTTCCTCTCTCTGGGAACGATTACCGTGGCCACCACTCACTACAGCGACCTCAAGGCATTCGCCCACACCACAGAGGGCTTTAAGAACGCCTCCCTCGACTTCGACCCGGTTACTCTTGAGCCGACCTACCACCTATCGGTGGGTACCCCCGGCGGTAGCAACGCCCTGGCTACCGCTGCCCGACTGGGGCTGAACGCCGAAATTATCGCCAGGGCAAGAGAGATGACGGCAAAAGGCTCCCAGGAGCTGGAGACACTGCTTGCCGACTTGATGAACGAGAGACAGAGGTTTTACTCTCTCTGTGATGATCTGGAGCAGCAGCGGGGCAAGCTGGAGAAACAGAACGCAGAGCTTAGCAACGAGCTTAAACGGCTACGGGTGGAAGAGCAAAGGATTATTCAGGAAGCCCGGGACGGGATTGTCAAGCAGGCTGCCGAACTGCACCGGGAAATCCAACAGGCAGCATCAGAACTGCGCCGGGAAAAGAAGAGAGAGGTTATTGAGCGGAGCAAACAGGCTCTGGCCAGTGTGCAGAAGCAGCTTAAGACCGATCACTGGCAGCCGAAAGCGAGTACTGCGGCCGGGGCGGAGACAGCGGACGATAGCCGCATCACCCCCGGTGATACCGTCTGGCTGAAGGAAGTGAATATTGCGGCCAAGGTGTTGTCGCTTTCTGAGGAGACCGGGCAGGTCGAGGTCCAGGCCGGACAGGCCAAGCTCAGCCTCAGTATTGACAGGGTAGCCAGGACAGCTTCTCTGGCAGGTATAGGGCTTCCGGCGTCTGCGCCGGTAAGAATCGAAGCAGGATCAGGTAAGGCCTCGTTGGAACTCGACCTCCGCGGCAGGCGCGCCGATGAGGTGGAGGTGGAGCTCGACAGCTTCCTGAACGATGCCGCTATGGCTAATCTGACCGAGGTCCGCATTGTGCACGGCATCGGCAGCGGCACTGTACGCAGCATCGTCAGGGCATCTCTTACCGCTCACCCTCTGGTGATGAACTTCCGCTGCGGCAGCCAGAAAGAGGGCGGCGACGGCGTAACCATTGTCCGGCTGTAGCTAACCGATGTCCTTGTGATAGCTCTGTATGGAACGGACTCCCGATTTGCCCTTTTGGTAGGCGGCAATTCCCTTGGCAGCGGCAAGAGCAGCCGCCAGGGTCGTGATATAGGCCACCTTGTACTTTATGGCTGCCTTACGAATGTAGGAATCATCGTACTTACCCCGCTTACCGGCGGGGGTATTTACCACCAGTTGAATTTCCTTGTTCATGATAGCGTCGACAATGTTGGGCCGGCCCTCGTACAACTTGAAAATCAATTCAGACTCGATACCCTTATCGGCCAAGAAATGATGGGTGCCCTCAGTCGCTTTGAGCTTAAATCCCAGTTTGGCAAACCCTTTCGCCACTTCCACTACAGCCGGGTGATCCTTCTCTGAGACAGTGATTAAGACTGTACCCTCGGTCGGCAGCAGCTGCTGGGCAGCCTGCTGTGATTTGAAAAAGGCCATACCAAACGAGTCCGCCATCCCCAACACTTCGCCGGTAGAGCGCATCTCGGGCCCCAGAATGGGGTCTACCTCGGGAAACATGGGAAACGGGAAGACGGCTTCCTTGACTCCGAAGTATGGAATCACACGTGGTTTGATATCAAGATCACCGATTTTTTTACCCAGCATAAGCTGGGTCGCCAGCCGCGCCATCGATATGTTACAGACCTTGGAGACCAGTGGTACGGTCCGGGATGCCCGCGGGTTTGCTTCCAGGACATAGACGGTGTCCATAGCAATGGCATACTGGATATTCATCAAGCCGACTACCCCGAGCTCCCGAGCAAGCCGCTTGGTGTACCCGTAAATGGTCTTCATATGCTCGGGGGATATGCTCACCGGAGGAATGACACAGGCGGAGTCACCGGAGTGAACCCCCGCCAGCTCGATATGTTCCATTATTGCCGGCACAAAGGCATCGCTGCCGTCAGAAATAGCATCCGCTTCGACCTCGAGGGCATTCTCCAGATACCTGTCAATCAGGATGGGACGGTCGGGAGTAACATCCACAGCAGCGGCAACATACTCCCTGAGCATATCCTCGTCAGGGACTATCTCCATACCCCGCCCGCCCAGCACATATGACGGCCGCACCATCAGCGGGTACCCGATGCGCCCGGCGACATCCAGTGCCTCCGACAGATTGCTTGCCATGCCGGACTCCGGCATCGGGATACCAAGCGTCTGCATCATCTGACGGAAGCGGCCCCGATCTTCAGCCAGGTCTATCATCGCCGGCGATGTGCCCAGAATACTAACACCGGCTTCAGCCAGTTCGTTAGCAATGTTAAGCGGCGTCTGACCGCCGAACTGGACGATAACTCCCTCCGGCTTCTCCTTCTCGTAGATGCTAAGGACATCCTCAACGGTCAACGGCTCAAAGTAGAGCTTGTCCGAGGTATCGTAATCTGTGGAGACTGTCTCCGGATTGCAGTTGACCATAATCGTCTCATAACCTTCATCACGCAGACAGAAAGCGGCATGTACGCAGCAGTAGTCAAACTCTATGCCCTGGCCGATGCGATTCGGCCCACCGCCCAGCACCATAACCTTCCGCCGCTTGCTGCTTACCGTCCGATCCGGGGCGTTATAAGTGGAAAAGTAGTAGGCCGCATCCTCAACACCACTCACCGGAACGGTTTCCCAGCCCTCTACGATACCTGATGAGATTCGTTCCTTACGGATGTCTTTTTCCGGCACATTGAGAAGCTTGGCAAGATATCTATCGGCAAAACCGTCCCTCTTGGCACTGGCGAGGAGCTCGGGCGGCAACTGCTTCCCCCGGTACTGGAGAAGATTTTCCTCCAGTTCCACCAACTCCTTCATCTGAGTGATAAACCAGGGCTTAATGTAGGTTTTCGCATAGAGATCCTTAACACCGGCACCTTTACGCAGGGCTTCATACATAATAAACTGCCGCTCGCTGGTCGGCTCACTGAGCATATCCATCAGTTCATCCAGCGACTTTTTGTTAAAGTCTTTGGCAAAGCCCAGCCCGTAGCGACCATTCTCCAGGGAACGAATCGCCTTCTGCAGGGCTTCCTTATAGTTCTTGCCGATGCTCATTACCTCGCCTACGGCACGCATCTGCGTACCGAGTCTGTCCTTAGCATCCCGGAATTTTTCAAAGGCCCAGCGGGCGAATTTGACCACCACATAGTCACCCGAGGGAGTGTATTTATCGAGAGTCCCTTCCCGCCAGTATGGAATCTCATCGAGGGTAAGGCCGGCAGCCAGTTTGGCGGAAATCAAGGCAATGGGAAATCCGGTCGCTTTTGACGCCAGTGCCGAGGAGCGCGAGGTCCTGGGGTTGATTTCAATCACGACGACCCGGCCGGTCACAGGGTCATGCGCAAACTGAACGTTGGTGCCCCCGATTATCCGGATTGCCTCCACAATCCGATAAGCGTATTCCTGCAGGCGCTTCTGAAGCTCGCTATCGATGGTAAGCATAGGCGCCGTACAGAATGAGTCGCCGGTATGCACCCCCATCGCGTCCACATTCTCGATGAAACAGACCGTAATCATCTGGTTCTTGGCATCGCGCACAACCTCCAACTCCAGTTCCTCCCACCCCAGGACAGATTCTTCTATCAAGACCTGTCCGATCAGACTAGCCGCAATGCCCCGGCTGACAACGATGCCCAGCTCCTCCACATTGTAGACCAGACCACCTCCGGTCCCGCCCATGGTATAGGCAGGACGCACCACTACGGGGTAGCCCAGTGAAGCCGCCACTCTTTCCGCATCCTGGATGTTGTAGACTGCTTCGCTACGCGGCATCTCTATACCGAGACGGCCCATCGTTTCCTTGAAGGCGATGCGGTCCTCGCCGCGCCGGATAGCATCAAGTTCGATGCCGATTACCTTCACCCCGTACTTATCGAGGACCCCCGCCCGCGACAGCTCGGCGCTCAAGTTCAGGCCGGTCTGCCCACCCAGATTAGGCAGCAGGGCATCAGGGCGTTCTTTCTCGATAATCTGCGTCATTGTCTCAAGATTAAGCGGCTCAATATAGGTCACATCGGCCATCCCGGGGTCGGTCATGATCGTTGCCGGATTAGAGTTCACCAGCACGATTTCATAGCCCAGACCGCGCAGGGCTTTACACGCCTGGGTCCCTGAGTAATCGAACTCGCAGGCCTGCCCGATCACAATTGGGCCGGAGCCGATTATCATCACCTTCCTGATATCACCACGTTTAGCCATTCCGCATATCCCCTCTTCTCTCTTTCAATAGGCTACCATGGCAGTAATAAGAGAACCTTCGATAGCACAATTAAGCAAAGTAACGCTTTTTAATTTTCTCCTTATGCGCCGACCACCGCATCATAATATTTTAGTGAATTAACGGTTACGATCAACCTGGAGAGATTTTCTTTACTACAGGGAAACGACTTGCCCTCTGTTCACAGAAAAGTAGCCGACTAACTGAAAAAGGACTACGGTCTGTGAGTCCAAGACACACAAGGTTATCCTCTGGCGTCACTCCCGGTCCTCGCTGGTGTTATCTTCTAAAATAACCATTTGCAGGATAACCGACCGGAAGACAAAAGTCAAGACGGGTAAACCTGACTCACCCCGCTTTTTAAGGCGACAATGAGGAGAGACAGAATCCCGAAAAATAGAGCTACATTCTGGGGCAACAATCTCCGGCCGGACTATCATAAATGAACAGTAGCTACTTCAGGTCAGCAATAATCTTCCGGTACTCATCCTCGGTGAAGGCACGTATGGTCTCGGTGCGCATGCTGCCCAGGGAGTCTAAAGTAAGCGCAGCCTTAGCGACAGTTTCGTAGCTCGGCGACTCTACGATGAAGACCATATCATAGTGCCCCATCAGCATATAGAAATCCTTCACCTTTGACCCCAAGTTCCGAAAGACCTCCTTGGCTGTGTCGATGTAGGTAGGGCTATCCGTCATATCCTGTACGCCTCGTCCGGTAAGATGAAACAGCATCATATAGGTAGCCATTACTTTATCTCCTTTCCCACCGACTTCCCGAATAACTGTCAGTCAAGCAGGCACGAGTTATATTGTAGGTGAGTGTTTTCTATTAGTCAACATTATCGTGCCAGATTATTGAAAGTATTCATACCTCCGGGCAAGTTTCGGGCGTTGAAGCCATTAAGCCTCAATACACGTGTCGCGTAGTACGACCTCTGGCCCGCAGCACAGTATGTCCAGATTTCTTGTCCGGGGCGGAGTTCGTGCAGGCGAGAACGGAGTTCGTTGAGGGGGATATTCAGGGCTCCCTTCACATGACCGGATTGATATTCAGACGGATCGCGCACGTCGAGGATCAAAACATCAGCAATGTTAACATCCTCCCAGTGAGCCAGCGGGGCATCACCCCGAAGTGTATTGGCAGCAACCATGCCGGCGATATTAACCGGATCCTTGGCCGCCCCGTACTGCGGGGCGTAGCATAACTCTGCCTCCTCAAGATCATAAACCGTCGCATTATTCTGTATCGCAGTCGCAATAACATCAATCCTCCTCTCCACTCCCTGCTGACCAACCGCTTGAGCGCCGAGTACGCGGCCATCGTCTTTGGAGAAAATCAGTTTCATGGAAATGCGGCTCTGCCCCGGGTAATAGCTGACATGATGACCAGGGTACAGATAGACTTTTTCATAGTCAATATTGCGCCCGTTCTTCTGCAAACACACCAGATCGTTTTCAGTTAGCCCGGTAGAGGCGACCGTCATCCCCAGAACTCCGCATACCGCCGTTGCCTGTACACCTCGGAAGGTAAAATCACGCCCCAGGATATTACCGGCCGCAATTCTTCCCTGACGATTAGCCGGCCCGGCTAAAGGGGTCACCTTCCACTCTCCGGAGATAAAATCACGCACCTCGATAGCATCACCGACTGCCCAAACATGACGATCGCTGGTCTGCATTCGGTCATCGACTCGAATGCCGCCTTTTTCCCCGATTTCAAGGCCTGCCCTTTTAGCCAGATCAACCTCCGGACGCACCCCAATCGCCAGTATAACCAGATCGGCAACAAAGTCCTCACCCGAGTTGGTTTTTACGGTCAGCTTACCAGCATCATTCTGCTCGAACCCGGTAACGGCATCTTCCAGATGCAGGGAAACCCCGTTGGTAATCAAATGGTCATGGATCGGCGTCGCCATCTCATAATCTAAAGCTGGCATGACATGGTCCTGCATTTCGATTATGGTCACCGAAATTCCCCGTCTGAGCAGGTTTTCCGCCATCTCCAATCCCACAAAACCACCGCCAACGATAACGGCTCTTTTGGCATTATTTCGGGTAATCCAGTCACGGATATTACGACTGTCCGGTATTGTCCTTAGAGAATGTATCCCGGGGAGATTAATACCGGGAAGCGGCGGCCGAACCGGCGTGGCCCCGGGAGCCAGTAACAGTGCGTCATATTGCTCACGATATTTAGCCGAAGTCCTCAAATCCTCTACTTCGATTTCCCGTTTATCGCGATCAATAGCGGTGACATTGCTTTGCGTACGTACCTGAATGTTGAATCTCTCTCTAAATAGCTCGGGGGTGGCTACTATCAGCTTTTCTTCTTCGGTAATGACGTCACCCACGTAATAGGGTAGACCGCAATTAGCGAACGATACATACGGACCGCGTTCGAAGATGATAATCTCAGCCCTTTCTGAAAGTCTTCTCGCCCGGGCTGCACACGAGGCTCCCCCCGCTACACCACCAACGATTAAGATTCTTGTTGCATCTCTATCAGAGGCTTTGTCTACCTTCAACTTTACCCTCCTAACAGAATCTACCCCTGGATTAAATTGGCCACAATCTATTCTACATTACACCTGCAGGAATCACCAAAAACCTGATACCTGCCCCGATATCCAAAAATGAATCCGGTGTAATTATTGACCGGGGATTTATTATGTATTTATTATAATAAAGGGGAGTTGCCCAGCGGATGCAGAATAGGATAGTTTGGAGAGGCTATAATAATCCGCTCCCATAAAGCCGGGTATAAATACTATACCCCGTACGTTGGGCAAATCCATTACACGGAAGCAGGCCGGGCAACCGCTACAACCGGCCTGTTGTGCAGCACAGATATCAGCAAGGTGCTAACGCAGGCCCTTCTCCATATTGTTCAGGATGCCACTTACGGCCATTTTCGCCATGGCACCCTTAGAGACCTGCTTGGCTATCGCCAGCCGGTCATAGACGCTTCTGATGCCCTTGAGTTTCTCACCGGCAAATTGATAGATACATAGTGCCAGTGTCGACCATTGGGAGCCATCGACAGTTCCCGACAGCACGTGATCGTAAACCCCTGTCTCCCCCTCCACCACAATCCTGACACCCGACTCGGTCATCTTAAGGTCCGGTATCATCTGTTTGTTCCAGGTTATGTAGCGCCTCAGCTGTTCCTTACCCTTGAACGTTCCCTCAGGCGCCTGCCACTCAGCATCCTCGGTAAAGAAAGACAAAATCCTCTCCACATCCCTGGATTCCAGGGCCTCTTTAAACTCTCTCATCCTTTTTTTAATCTGATCTGCAGACATCTGACACCTCCTTTTTGCATAACCCCTTCAAATAGCGAAGTGATTGTAAACCCGATTGCAGGGGTTGTCAATACCTCTTTTTTAACATTATCAGGCCCGGATTATAAAGAAGTGGAGTGTTGACAAAGTGTCACCCTTACACTAGAATCTAGCCCTAACAACGTCCAGATTCATGCAATCTCACACCAGAGGACATTATTGGAAAACAATTGTACAGGAAGCAGGAAAGGAAACCTGCGGAAATGGGAACTTATCGGAATCGCCGTTATAGCGAGCCTGGGAGCAATGTTTCACTTCATTTTCGAATGGTCTGGTAAGCTAATAGCTATTGGTGCCATTGCCCCCGTTAACGAGAGCGTGTTTGAGCATCTCAAGATGACCTATTGGCCTGCTTTGTTTTATGCTGCGATTCAATATAAACACGTGAGAGACCACACAAGGAATTTCACAGTTGCCAAAACCGCCGGTCTCTATATAATGCCACTGACTATCATTGCCGGGTTTTATGCATACACAACTATTACTGGTACCGAAAGCCTGATAGCTGACATCTCACTATTCATCGGGGCAGTAGCCCTAGGTCAATTTACGAGCTACAAGATAATGATTAAAGACAGTTTATCACCAACACTCTACAAAGCAGCGATAGCAGGCTTAATCTCACTGGGCATAATCTATGCGGTTTTCACTTTCTACCCGCCTCATTTACCCATGTTTATGGACTCGACCACCGGGGCATAAGGCATACATTAACCAGCAACTGAGGCTCTTAGTATCCGCAGTAAAAGTGTTTACCCCCGTTACTACACTCCAGGGTGCCTAAAAACGGACAATATTTTGCCCGGTGATAGCAGTACCTAAAGGGGTGGTTGTCTCAATTTAACCCCAATGGTGGAAGCATATGGGGAGTAAATCGTTAGGGCATTACATCAATGCTTAAGCAACTACAAAAGGAAACCGGCTTGCCCTGTAACCCCCACACTTTCCGCAGGACATTTGCTTGTAACCTTCACCGTAAAGGCCTGCCCACCCTTGATATTATGCACTTGGGTGGCTGGGCAGATTTGAGCATGGTCCTTAGATTCACTCGTAGTATTATCTTTGACGATTGCTTAAAGTACTATCGGGAGATAGAAAGATACCCATCTATTACCTAAAGCCATCTGTTGCCCGTTACAGTGGTTACTATGGGCATATGCTTGGGGCTTTGAGGTCGGTTGTACTCCAATAGCCTCTGCGTCACTTTGAGGTAAAATCACATAATGTTATAATCAGTATACTCTGAATGGTCTGAATCAGAAGGTGAAATATGACACTATGTATAAAGTGCGGTGCACAAGTCATTGAGGACTCTCGTTTCTGTCATCTGTGTGGGGAGAGATTACAGACAGGGAATGATGTGGAATGTTCTCGACTAAAGAGGACAAGAAAGAAAATCAACAGACGTTACAATTTTACTATGTCGGCGATTATGGTGACTTTGGCGGTATTGGGTGCACTCCCGATATTTCCACACGTCGGAATGGACTATGACGGGCCTATTTATGCACCATTCTGGAACAGCACAGGGGCATTAGTCGGTTTCCTCGCTGCTTGTGCGGGACTGACGATGTTGGCTACAAGACACTCAGAGAAGAGCCTGCAAGTGTACCACACTATGTTAGTGGTCGGAATATTACTATCTATTGCCCTCGGTATAAGATCTTTAAGCGCTTAAGGCATGGATAAACCTATGCACCACAAGTATAGTTAAATCCTTCCATGATAGCCTGAAGTTCTATAAGACACCGCTTTCTTTTAATTAGTGATATTTGTCAATGCTACAAAGGCGTTTGAATAAAGGTATAGGTCAAGACTGATTAGTAATCACCGTATATTAACCGTGAAGATGTCTTGCTTTACCATTTCCTTGTACCACGGTCTTTCGTAGGTCATGATTATTTCCGTTTTACCCGTCTTCAACGCTTTATACGAAAAATATTCCACTCCGCCAGTGGAACCAGCTAGCTCTGGCTTGGTATGTTCACCCCTCCTGTATGTTCTGTTCATCAATTCAAGCATCGCCGGATCGTGACTTTCATGCCAGCTATATCCATTGGTCGCATCGCTATCAAAAGTTAGATTAAACTCCTCATTGACACGAACGCTTATTGAGTTATCTTCACCGATCTGCGCTACCCCGTGTGTGTTACATCCTGAAACCAGGCAGATAGCCAATATCAGAACGGTAATAGATAGCAAGAGTCTCTTCAACGATTTTCCTCTCGTTCTTGTTTTCTGAAGTTATTCACGGTTAGCTTTCAGGAGTGCTTCTAAATCTCAGTGCCAATACTGCACCTAAGATCAGAGCGACTGGACAGACAAATATAACCATAACCATACCAGCCTCGGTAAACCGATGGACAACTAGTTGAAAAAACAGAATACCCATTGCCGAAGCACCAGCCATTAACAAATATCTCTTTTGTAATCTGTTGGTGATGGCATTTTGTATCCAGTATTGGTGAGTCCAATAGACTATTAATACACCGCAAGCGAAGAGTAGTCCGAAAAACACGTAGAATACTGGGAACCTCGGTATCATTGACTCCACGGAATGAATAAACATCATTCTTAATGGACTCAAAATTACCAACAAGGTTGCTATAAGCAATCCTATCGCTACCCAGAGAATTATCCTTAGTTTCCTAGGCATTTGGCACCTCTCTAGAGAAATAGGGTGATTATAGTAGCAACTCAGCTACTTGTCAACACTCCACCTACCCCTACGAACCCCACAGGGCAGCACTTTATTTAATGGATATGCCTCTGCTTGCTGAAAGGGGAAAAAGGGTAAAGTAAGTAATCTTAATCTACCAGAATTAGTGCATACCAGTTGCAGGTATCCTGCTCGCTTCGTATTGGATGTATGGGCAAGTTATGGTTTGAGGCAGTCTGGTATACGTCAATGCCAACGCTCTCCATTGATGGGCGCGCTTTCTCAGGGAGACTGCATGGCTTGTTTTTGATAAGGGCACACTGCTCGCATATCTGGCACGGCTCATGCGGCATGGCAAAAGCACGGTAGAAACCATCCAGAAAGATTTCCCTCTCCAGTTCGACAACATATTCAACATCTCGCTTAAAGCGTCGGTACTCGGCACCGCTGGCCGGCCACTTAGGCGATTCGAAACGGTACTGAAAATGGAGCAGAATTAGTCGGGTGTAGCTATCGAGCACTCGTCGCGTCTCTTCACAATTAGGAACCATAGGCGGGCAGCAGTGCCATTTCCCGTAATCCGGACAGCCGAACCGGCACCTCCACTGTACCCAGGGGGCGGTGACGATGTATTTCGGGCTGGTAATAAGTGCGTCTACTGCCCCGGCCTTACTAGCTTTCTGGCAATAGCCCTGAATCTTTTCTTGGTCGTTTTTCACTTTTTGTCACCCTTATCTCTACGCGGCGTGCAATCTAGAGCTCTCTGATTCGGATAATTATATGCCAATATCTGAGACTTCACAAACAGCCTAGAAAGCACCAAAATACAAGACGGCTATTCAGTCGTAATACATCAACATTAAACATCGTTTTTTCGCTAAAAGGGGGGTAAATTTCAGGCGTCAAAAACCGCAAAAAGTGTTAAGCAAATTGTTAAGCAAGAGAGCTGGCGGGGGCGCATGGGAGTCGAACCCACCAGAGACAGGCTAGTGCCCCCCAACGGATTTGAAGTCCGCGAAGCCCACCGGGACTCAGCCGCCCCCCGATCCTCAAAGCTGGTATGATTATACTACAGCCCCCGGCAAAGGACTACCAGTAGCGGGGTGTAGCGACTCATTCCGCCG
>JAQTTS010000374.1 GCA_028710655.1 Dehalococcoidales bacterium | reverse complement strand
CTTGCGATTATGCCTCCAAACAGGCGTTTGAGGCCAAGGTTTTCGGCCAGTTCCGTATGCACAAGATCGTCTACCGGACTTTGCGCGAGAGCTACGGGATGTCGGCGCAGATGGCCATACGCGCCGTGGCGCAGGTGTCGCAGAGCTACAAAGTTGAGAGGAAAACGCAGCACTCCTTCAATCCGCACTCGGCCATGCCTTACGACTCCCGTATACTGGCGTGGAAGGGGCTCGACAAGGTGTCCATCCTCAGCCTTGATGGGCGGTTGATAATTCCCGTCCGCATTGGAGCCTACCAAGAGGCCCGGCTTGACCGCAAGATCAGGGAGACCGACCTTATCCTGAGAGGCCAGACGTTCTACCTTGCTGCGGTTATAGACGCTCCTGAACCAACGCCCGATGACCCGGTGGGGACTATCGGTGTGGATTTGGGTGTTACCCATCTTGCCGTGGACAACGACGGGAAGTTTTACTCCGGCGAGGATGTGGATAAGGTCAGGGAGCGAACCGACAACCTTAAAGCCAAACTCCAGCATTGCGGCACTAAATCGGCCAAGCGGCATCTCAGGAAACTCTCGGGCCGGGAGTCGCGGTTTCGCAGGTCGGTCAACCATGTAATCAGCAAGAAACTTGTGTCCAAGGCAAAAGACACTCATTGCCAGATAGCCCTTGAAGACCTCAAGAACATCGGCAAGAGCACGGTTAGAAAAAGCCAGAGGCGCAGGCACAAGTCGTGGGCGTTCAACCAGCTTCGCCAGTTTATCACCTACAAAGCGGCGATAGCCGGGGTGAAGGTCAAGCTGGTTGACCCCCGTTACACCTCGCAAGAATGTCCTGTCTGTCACCATATTTCCAAAGCCAATCGCAGATCGCAGTCCGAATTCGTATGCCAAAGCTGCGGGTACGCCTCAAACGCAGATTTGGTAGGAGCGACTAACATCGCTTCGAGGGCTTCTGTAAACGAGCCTAATGTTTCGACTTTCACTCCCATACTCCTTGAGTCAGGAACAAAGCTGACTGCTTTAGCTGTCAGTTAGTTTACTCATATGCCAAGGGTTTCATGTTAGGCGGGTTAGTGGCGTTTTGTAACTACGTGGTGTTGTTAATGATAGCACCGTTTACGCAGGGAATGAACCCGTACCTATATCCTTTGGTTAATGGTGGTGTGGTCACAACCGTTTCTATGTTTGTCGCGTCTTTGTTTAAAACACCGAAGAAGTGAGTTGCCGCACTTGACAATTAAGGGCATTATAGGTATAATAGAATAAGGTTAAAATAAGATGATGTTAAGATTGCGGAAACCGATGCCGCATTTTGTCAGGCTATTGGCGATAGTCGCGGTAGCCTTTTTTGTGGTTTTGTTGGCTAGCCCTGCGTTTGGGACATTGGGTTTGGGGGGGGCGATGTCGGAGAAGCTGATCAGTGCCGGGGGTGTAGCCAGCAGACTATGGATATCTCGTAGTATAAATGGGCCGGAGACCATTGGGACAGGGCCGACAATTTCAGTTCAAGCGGCTACTGATGTTAAGATCGCGGCGGGAGTTCCTTATGCCACTCTGCATGGCACGATTACTAATCTGAATACCGCTCCGAACGCTGTAGCTTATTTTGAATGGGGATATGCTCCGGGGTCTTTGACTAATACAACGTCATCGGGCACTGCGATTACAATTTATTCGGATACCATATCAGGCTTTGACCAGACTCAGACTGTATACTATAGGTTCGTGGCAAGAACGGATGGCGAGGTTTACACATCAGCCACTAATTTTCTGATGGCACAAGGTAGGGCGGCGGCATCTCTCTTCTTATGGAACTTGGTGCCTATAGTATTGGCAGTAGGAGTATTAGTGCTTATCCTGAAAGAGGGAAGGCCCGAACTTTTATGGGTTCCTCTGGTGTTTTATGTGATAGCCGAGACAGTAGTAGTGGCTCTATTATCGGGGTAGGGGGAAAAACATGAGCAAAATTTGGAAGAAATTCAGGATGCCCATCATATCGGCTCTTATTTTGGCTGTCTTGTTGGCCGGTCTCTTCGGTGTGCCACAAATACACTCGACCTCACAAAATGGTATTCCGGTAATAGGAATCGGCCAAAATACTATTACCATAGGAAATGAGGCGTATGCTGCGGGTGTAGCCGATTATGTCTGTGACGGGGTACAGGACAGTGTGCAGTTCCTCGCGGCGATAAACGCTCTTCCTGCTGGGGGCGGGGAACTTGTCGTTTTGGCGGGTACATACAATTTCAGTGCCACAGTTACTCGGGCGATAAATAATATTACTATCACCGGGACTGGGCAAGGGACGTACTTCACCTACAACGGTGTAAACCCGATATTCACAGCGGGTGGTAATAACTGGAAAATACAAGGGGTCAGGACGGATGCTGGTGGCATCAATATGGGGGCTACTACGGGGTGGCTGTGGATAAATGTTAATAATGGTGCAACAGCCTATGATTTTAGGACTCCATCAGGTTCAATAGTAGATGGTGTTTATACAGGTACATCGTTTGTTGGGGGAACATTCTCAGGGACTTCCGTAACTGATTCAGGGCTTACTGCTGGACGAGTTCCTATAGCGGGCGTTGGGGGGTTATTGGGAGATAACGTCAATCTGACTTATGACGGCAGCGCTGATACTGATGCGGCTACTCTTAATAAGTTAGGAGACCTCTCGGCTTCAGCTTGGGTTGTGGCTAACGATGCCCCAGCTACTATAAAGCATATGCTACTACATTACAGGCGGCAGGGTACCCTGTTTGGGTGCTAGATAATACAGCTGACCAAGTACAGATAAACGCTGCGATATCCGCTGCTAATGGTGGTATAGTTCAAATATTAGGTAAAAGCGTATCAATATCGGATGATATTACTTTAAATGCTAACGGCACTTGGCTGAGGGGGGAAGGTCGCTCAGTAACTGTAATAACTGCTGCTGCTGCGTCAAATGCTCAGATTCATATTAGCACTAATAATTGCATATTATCAGATTTAACAGTAGACCAGAATGGCCCAGACCAAAACGCCGACTGGTGTGTGAGAATAT
>JAQTTS010000373.1 GCA_028710655.1 Dehalococcoidales bacterium | reverse complement strand
GAGCACGGCAGCCCGTATCGAATAAACGATAGGACGAGAGATAAACTGATGGCCCAGATTGATGCTGAAGAATTTCAGGTTACCCCGTTACGCCACCGCATTGTTCTTAATGAGCTTGAGGAGCTGGTGCGGCAGGAGAACATCAAGTGTAATACGCGGGGCGATCTAGAGCTGCTTAAGGGACGGCTGGCTTCTGATTGTCTGGAAGCGGAGGTGGCTCTGGAGAGGCTGGCTAAATTCTGTAATACTGACCCCAGGCTTCCAGATGCTACTAAGAAGAAATTCATCTCCGGGCAGGAGCCGCTGGGTATCGTTCTTGGCATGACACGTGTAGAAATCGTCAATCGGTTGGAATCTATCCGTGAGCGTAACGATACCGCGAATATGGCGTTCTATGCCTACCGCGACCTGAGGCGTACCGAACCGTGGCCGTTTTTGGTTGCCGCCATGCAGCGTAATCCGGTCTCAATTGCAGGTGCCGAAGGAATGGAGTGTAGCTCGTTGGTACGGAGGCTAAGTGAGATGCCCGATCTGTCGATATACGACGGTCCGGGGCGTCTCGCTCAGCCTGATGAGGTATGGAACTACGGCCGTGGCGACGGTCTGGAGAAAGCAGTGCTGCTTGCCAATATTCTGCACAGCCGGATGCCTGGTGAAGAAATGGTTATCGAGATATCTCCGGATAGGGCCTGCCTCAAGGTAGGGCAGACCTTATCTGATTTTTCTTCCCGGAAAGAGGTCGGTGAGCAGATCTGGCCGCTATCCCCTTATTGGTAATACAAGTAATACCGTATGGTATCCGGAAATCAACTTGACATAACACTAAACAATTAACCGGAGTGTCGGTAGGGCAGGTAAAGTGTGTGGAGATGGAGAAGGGCACGAAGGCATTACCCACAGTTTCTCAAGGCACCGTGAAAAAGAGAGATAAGAGGGCGCATCTTGTTTTTCGTACCCGAGCATAAGATGTGGCGAGAGTTAACCCGGGTGGTGTCTTTAAGGGCAGAGGGCTTTTAAGGTGGTATGTGGAATAACCTGCGGCGGATATTTTAGCCGTTTGTCCATTTCGGGGCACTTCCTGCTGGCTGTATAGTAACTTTGAGATTACATAACATATATTGTGCGCCCCTAATAATACACAGAAACAGAATGCTCGGGTCGTTGCTTCGTATTCGGGCCGGTCTTCGACCAGTTCGACTATCTTCGAGATAATGTTTTCGGGTTCTTCCTGCGAGTATTAACTTTGTAAGCCATTGCATATTAGATGCATTGAAATATGAGGGTCTTATGGTATTCCTCTCCTTTTTTGGTCGGATGTTCGGCGAACTGCATGTTTTGACAACGATTTTCTTTACGGGAGTTATTTATGAAATATTGCTTATGAAGGTGGATTACCATCAGAAAATATTTATAGGCCCCTAGATTTTGATTCTAGAGCGTCCTATTATTAAATGCCTTTGAACTAAGCCCGGATCCGGCCTAAAACATCCTGGACCAGTTCAAGGAGCCGGGTGAGTCCCCATTTCTTTTCTGCCGAAATAAGTACCGTATCTTCTCTGGTTATTTGGTCCTGTCCGGAAAGGTGATCTATGGCGGACTGCTCGTCCCAGGTTTTCTCCCTGCCGAGCAGCAAATCGATTTTGTTCAGTGCTGTGATTATGGGTTTATCGGCAAGGCCGAGGTCTTTCAGAATATACTCGACGGCCTGGCATTGCTCGGCGGCATTGGGCGAGGTCAAATCGACGACGTGCAAAAGGATACTGGCGTCGGCTAGTTCTTCCAGCGTTGCCCGAAATGCCGTGATAATGCTGGGCGGCAGCTTCTGTATGAAGCCGACGGTGTCGGTAAATAGCACCTTGTCCTGACCGGGTAGAATCAGGCTGCGGGTCGTTGGGTCCAGTGTGGCAAAGAGCTTATCCTCGACCAGTACATCGGAATGGGTTAAGGCATTCAGCAGGGTGCTTTTACCGGCGTTGGTATAACCCACCAGTGCTACGATGGGGATACCCTGCCGTCTGCGTTGCTGCCGGTACAGATTACGGTGTTTCTTTACCGATTCAATCTGTTTTTTCAGGTGATTGACCTTACGGTTAACCAGTCTCCGGTCGGTCTCAAGCTGTGATTCACCCGGGCCTCTGGTGCCGATGCCGCCACCCAGCCTTTCCAGGTGGCTCCACTGTCCGGCAAGGCGGGGCAGTAGATACTGGTGCTGGGCCAGTTCTACCTGCAATTGGCCTTCTCTGGTTCGCGCGCGCCGGGCAAAAATGTCCAGGATTAAGGCGGAGCGGTCAATTACCTTTACCTTGAGGATTTGCTCCAGGTTCCGTTGCTGTAGCGGCGACAGTTCGTCGTCAAAGACAACCAAACTATAGTTGAGGCTTTCCTTCAGAGCGATCAGCTCATTGAGCTTGCCTTTGCCGAGGTAGTATGTCTTCGACGGTACGTTTAGCTGCTGGGTGAGCTTGCCTACTATGTCAGCACCGGCTGCGCTGGATAACTGTGCCAGTTCTTCTATTGAGTCTTCTATCGGCCATTGTTTGTTAACGGTCTCTTTAATCGCTACCGCTACCAGGTATGCCCGTTCTCGAGACGCGTGCGTCGCAACTGGTTTCTTGGTGATAATGGCCCCCGATTATTATGTCAACTTACTTTTCTAGCTGAAGCCTGCTTTAGTGGCTATGCCATTCGGCTAACCGCGATAACCCCTTGACCAGATTGGCATCGGAAATGGTCAATGAGAGACGGATGTAGCCCTCGCCATTCTGCCCATAGCCTATGCCTGGAGTGACCACCACTCCCACCTTTTCCAGTAGGTCGTTGGCAAACTCAAGAGAGGTATAGCCGCCGGGAACCTTGGTCCAGATATAGAGACCTGCCCTGGGCCGCCTGGCTTCAAGACCGATGTCGCTGAGCATATCCACGACCAGATCACGCCGTTTCTGGTATTTTAGGCTCTGCTCTCTAACCATGGCCTGGGGGCCGTTGAGCGCTTCAATAGCAGCGTACTGAATGGCCTGGGGAATACCTGAGTCTATGTTCGATTTAACCCTCT
>JAQTTS010000372.1 GCA_028710655.1 Dehalococcoidales bacterium | reverse complement strand
TATCCTTATCGATCCAGGATCAGATTCCCACAAACATAAAGCCAGAGCGTCTCCGTGATCCGGGGATTGTAGGCCACGCTTTTTCATGTCCTCTTTCCGTTCCAGCTTGATCTTGCCGTTCGGCCTCACTTGATACTTCCTTGTCGTCAGCTGACCAACCAGCTCCGGCACGTCTGGCAAGTCCAGTTCTGGCAAAAGCTCTTTGAGGTTCCCCCACATTGCCGCCGCCTGATCGTCGTAGTCATCATCGCCAGAGCCGCCAAAGTTCTGCGGTAATACCTCGATGTCAAGCTCATATTCAAGCTCCTGCAACTGATCGGTCACTCCGCCACCAACTCCAGTATCATCCACATTGACGACGATAGTTCCGGCCTCCGGGTCGATTTCCCGGATCAACTTAATCACCCGAGCCGTCTCGCCGGTCAGCCGCACGGTGTTAATGCCGTGGATGCTTACAGACTCGAACACATGGAATCCCCGGCGGTAGTAGATCACGCTGCTATCATCCCCGTACCGCGCCGGGTCAACGCCGATCTGCCAGGGACCGGAAGGCGCTACTGTCCGCGCTATTGCACCCTCTACCGCATCAAGGCGGATAAACGTATCCGGCGTGCCTTTCGGGAATTCTCCCAGCACGCGCACCCGGTAAACGTCTGACTCCGCGCCGTACTTGTCCGCGATCCGCTGCACGTACTCTGCAGACACTAAAGGCGAATCGATCGATGAAAACGCAAAAGTCTTGTATAATCGCCTATCCTTGTGGAAGGCGTTGTAGAAAGTGCCGCTCAACCTTGTGGGGTTGCCGCACATTAAAAGACGCGCTCCCGAATTGGTAAGCGCGCCCTCTACCACGTCCATGATCTCCTGTTCTACCCCGGACGCTTCATCAACCACAAACAGGCAATGCCTCGCGTGGAAGCCTTGCAGGTTCTCCGGTTTGTTCGCCGACCGTGGTACAGCGAACCAGCTTTCATCATGGCCTATAACTGCAAGCCTGGTTTTTGTCCAGGCGATCTGTCTTTTAATCTCCGAGCGCTGCAGCCAATAGTTAACCTCTGGCCAGAGTATATCTTCCAGCTGGTGACCCGTCGGCGCAGTACAGGGGACCTTTGCGAAAGGGTGGAGCGTTATAAACCAGAGGATGATCCATGCCTCAACCGCAGTCTTACCGATACCATGACCAGACCGCGCCGCAATCGCCGTACTGCTGCGCACGGACTCAAGAATCTCTACCTGCTGCGGCGTTGGATCGGCGTGCAGTAT
The DNA here is from genome assembly GCA_028710655.1 of Dehalococcoidales bacterium. The sequence goes on along the minus strand of JAQTTS010000372.1, from coordinate 1,793 downwards.
ATCCCGGACAAAATCCGCCGGGCTGTGAAGATAGTGCCGCACCCCGTCATCGTTCATTCTGCCCTTTGTGTACCCGGTTCAAAACGTCAACGATACTCTCGTCCACCTGCAGAGCGACTGTCTTTTTGTAGACACCCTCAAGCTCCATGAGTAGCGCCCTGGTCTCCCGAAGTTCCTTTAATATCACGCCTATCCGTTGCGCTGCCATAGGAACCTTGATCTTCTTCCCGGTCTTCTCGTCCCGGATCACTCGCGCGGCTTCGGCGATCTTGAGCTCCGCCTCGAGCCAGTCAATCTGTTTTTTAAGTTCGCCTATGTGCTCTTGCAGCTTGTCCGTGGCAGACCTCGCAAAGAAACCATGCCGACGCCCCCAGGCAAGAGCGCGGTTTATAGTACTATCGCTGATACCGAATTGTTTAGCGAGTTGCGCAATAGTAATATTCTCATCGTCCATGTGGCGAGTACAAATTTCAATATTTCGCCGCTCGGAATTTGTCAGCACTATTTCCCTCTGTTCTTCCAGATTCTCTCAAGTCGTGGGTAGCCAGTGTTACCCGTCACGTCCGGGGATTATTAAATATTTTTTATCCCTATATACTAGTGTCATATCTCCATTATCTCTAATAAATCCTGTGGTTTACGGCATTAAAAAAGGTCTCAAAAGCTATGTGCCTGTGTTTTTTTGTATAGCGGTAGTATGCCTGGATTGCGTTATATGCCGTTGCCTTTAGTGCCCGCATATTAGAATCCGGCGGTAATAACGTGATATAAAGCCATGCCTCCTGGATCATGTCGGCGTAGGTTTCCGGGTCTTTCCCGCAATGCCTTGCCGCCTGCTGGTCGATGAACGCGCGCAACTCTTCGCTTTTCCGCCAGCTGAAAAACTCGGTTACGTTATCCAATCTTTCTCCTCGCCAGATTCAATTGATAAAACCTTATATTCTCCGCGTCCCCCAGATCGTCCCCCACAGAGTAACCGCACTCTGGGCACGTCTGCATTGTCCCCGGCATTAAGGCCTTGCAGTAAGGACAGACTTTCCCCTTCCCGTTCGCTGGCGGTGCCTTAGCCGTGAGGGAGGAAAGCTCTGTGAAGTGTTTACAGAACCCTTGAAAGCTCCATATCTTTTGATCTCCGGTCTTTGATTTTACGAACCACTCATTGCAGCCGAAATAGGTTTGTATCTTCTCCCTCGCCCGGTTGAGCTCTACCCGCTTTAGCAGTGTGGTCGCCGCGGTGTAGTCCTTCTCTTCCGGCTGCAAGGTCTGCCCGGTTTTCTTGTGGTAGACCTCGTACCATGCGGCTACCAGCTCTCTGTTAGGCTTAAGGTCGTCAAAGGGGATGTCTTCCTCCGGGGAGTTATCCACAAAGGGGGGCGACTCTTCCTCTTTCTTTAAATTTGAAGATGAAGATGAAGATGAAGATGAAGATGAAGAGTATCCGTTTGGTATCGGTTTGGTATGCCTTCTGGTATCATCGTCCGTATTACCGCCGCTATACCGTGGTATTACGCCCGTATTACCGCCGTATTTCCCCCAGCGTTTATTGACATTATCTCTGGCCGTTTCGCTCCGCTTAATTGCAATTTCTATCTCCTGATCTGCGCGCTTATTTCGGTAATTCCCATCGATAAGGGTGAAATAATTATCCAGGATAAACTTGATTACATCTCGGCTTGTTCTCCCAACCCTTGCCAGCCGATCAATGTTGTCGCCGATTTTTCCGCCTTTTTGCCAGTAGTGGATTAAAAGTAAAAAGTATGCTCCATGTTCTTCTGCGTTCAGGTCTTGTGTGT
>JAQTTS010000371.1 GCA_028710655.1 Dehalococcoidales bacterium | reverse complement strand
GGGAAGTTCTGGAGTTCGTAAGAGCTGAGGTGGCCAAGGAGAGGCAAGCCAGGAATCGTAATATTGCATTAGGCGTTAGCCTTCCGGTCATTACTGCTGCAGCTGCTTATGGCGGGTATAGATTGTGGGCGGCAAGAAGAGCCAGGATAGCCCAGGAGAAAGAAGAAGCAGCCAGAGCAGCCAAGAAAGCAGAGAAGAAGGGGAAGAAGGGGAAGAATGGTAAAGCAAGCCGCCGTCATCAGCCCCGCGACGCCTCCAGCCGCGGCGTTGCCCGCGCAGTAATCAGCGCCAGGGTCAATGCATTAGGCGGTATCGGTAGAGGCCAGATCAGAATTATGACTCCCGAAGAAGTAATTACTACTTATAATTTACCTGAAGGATTAGTCAGAAGGATAACAGCAGAGGGTATTCGCTTCGCGCGCGCTCCTCCGGCCTGGAACTTAGGTATAGCCAACCAGGACGGATTCATCATCCTCCCCAGCAATCCTCAGGAAGTAACCCAGCCAGACGTAATCCACGAAGAAAACGCGATCCTTAATCCCGAATTAGAACATGACCAGATAGAAGTCTTAACTAAGCAGCCGTTTGTACCTTCCGTGGCAGGAAAGCAAACGGCTATTGTTGTTACCGAGGGTAGCCAGCCCTCCTCCAGGGAATTGACCCCTGGCTCCCTCGGGACAACTAATCGCCTTGGTTTAGCGGGCAGATTACTGGCCGGTTTCGGCGTAAGAACAACGATCGTTCTGGTTACTTCCGCCGCAACTACTTTACTCGGTTGGACGGCTTATCATCGGCCGGAATTATTCAAACAGGATGAACTGGTAACCGTATTCTATCTGCTGGCCGGATCAACCCTGGCTTTATTCTGGACAGCAGGCGCCCTTTATAAGACCAGGGCAGGCAAAGGCAACCGGATCATTGCCGCGGCGCAATACAACATGAAAGAGTATCTCGCGGTAATGTTGAACATCGCAGTGTTGCTTTCCGGGTATAACCAGTTATTTGCCCCGACTACGCATTACCCGCTAAAAGCGCCCCATGTCGCTGCGGCTATCCAGGAATCACCATACTCTTATGACGACTGGATTTTCTACCGCAGGAACAATGATGGAACGCAGACCGCGCTTTATCAGATTACCGGAAAGAGGGTGCAAGATGAAGCTACTTACTGGGAATATCACGAGATCATGGATTTACAAACTTCCTTACCGCTTACGCTCAGGCAGATCGCCGGCCTTACCAGGAGCGATGACTTATTGGGACGTGACTTAAACGATTGGTTACGGGGCGTTAGATGGCATTACAATATTTCTTCGCTGGGCACACCGATGTTTATGTTCAGTTCAGTAAGAATCATTACTACTCCCAGCGGAAATTTACTTACCGATACCTATCATGCGGTAACTAGTAAGGCGAAAGAATATGCCGGCGCGGCAAAGGTTAAGGTTGTAGCCGCAGTCGAAGGGGCCGCTGGTAAAGCCGAAGAAATGAGAATTCACCGTATCAAAGCGGAGATTGACCAGGTGCTTTCAGAGCATAAGGGTGGAGCTCCTGTTTGCTCACCCGTGCATGTTGAGATATTTAGAATTAAATTGCCGGAACAGGAACAGATGCCGCAGTCTCAGCAGATCAGGCCGGAAGAAATGATTATGCCTGACGCAATGACCTCCCAGCCCCGCGACGCCTCCAGCCGCGGCGTTGCCCGCGCAGTAATCAGCGCCAGGGTCAATGCATTAGGCGGTATCGGTAGAGGCCAGATCAGAATTATGACTCCCGAAGAAGTAATTACTACTTATAATTTACCTGAAGGATTAGTCAGAAGGATAACAGCAGAGGGTATTCGCTTCGCGCGCGCTCCTCCGGCCTGGAACTTAGGTATAGCCAACCAGGACGGATTCATCATCCTCCCCAGCAATCCTCAGGAAGTAACCCAGCCAGACGTAATCCACGAAGAAAACGCGATCCTTAATCCCGAATTAGAACATGACCAGATAGAAGTCTTAACTAAGCAGCCGTTTGTACCTTCCGTGGCAGGAAAGCAAACGGCTATTGTTGTTACCGAGGGTAGCCAGCCCTCCTCCAGGGAATTGACCCCTGGCTCCCTCGGGACAACTTATCTCAAGACTATCGGCATCCTGGGCGCGCTGCTTGGTTTAAGCTGGTTAGCAGGCCTGCCGATGAATTATCCTTCCTCGATCGGGAAATTCACTTTTTACGGGTTAGGGGTGACTAATATATTAGGCTACATGTTATTAGGCGGCCTTTTGTGGGGCGTAATGATGTTCGCCTTCAAGGTCATTAAGACGGAACGCGAGATCGGTCAAGGCAGGCAAGAGGCCGGGTTGGCCGGCAAAAACGGCTTAGTTGTCTCCGGCGCGGTTGTTTTTGGATCCGCCATCTTATTAATGCTGATTGCCCACGAATTAGGGCACATGTTTATGGCCATGTTGTTGAGAAATGTCGCTGCCGTGGACATTGCCATCGCCCCCTGGTATATAACCGGCGCTGCTTCTCGGCCGAAATCCGCGGGTTTCTCGGCGCTGGGCAGAATTTTTGGATTTGACGGCTGTGAGACTATAACTGCTATGTCCGGAGAACTGTTCGTTTTATCTCTGGTGATCGCCGCGATAATTTTACGCAATCCGCTTTCCAGATTAGCCGGATATATCGCAGCCTTATTATCCGCAGGTAGCGTAAAAGAAGAAAACAGGGTCCATGCCGAGAATAACTTTGCCGGATTAATGCATTCAGTAAGCGCCCTGATCTTCTTGCTGGCAGGGTTTAATTTATTGTTAGCCGGGATATTCGGAGAATTTATGCCAGGGCATGACTGGGTTCGCGCAGCGGACAGGTTAGAAATTATTAAAGCCGTTTATGTTATACCCGGCTTGAGCATGATAATTTATAGCGTTGATTTTGCCTACCGGGCGTATGTGCGCCTGGCGGAAGTAGACTCGATCTACGTATCGGTAAAAGAAAAATACAGCATCGCTAAACAAGGAGGTGCAAAATGGTTAAACTCAACTACGCCGAACTCAAGTTCGACCACATCGTTGAATTTAC
>JAQTTS010000370.1 GCA_028710655.1 Dehalococcoidales bacterium | reverse complement strand
GTGGCGGCGTTTATTTTGCGAATGCTCTCGTTCTGCCGGTGCGCTTCCGCCGTCTCTGCCAGTTTCTGTTCCCACTGTCTATTCATCTGGTCAAGCCTGAACTTCTCGACGGCGAGAGGAACCGCCAACCTTATCGATTCCTGTAAACCCTCGAAGAACGGTCCAGGAGTTTTGGGTATTTCATTCATGTTATGTTAACCTCCGAACATCTTGAACAGTGCCATCAGAGGAAGTGCCTGCCCAGCCAAGCCACCTAACCCTTGTGTGGTCTCATACCAGGGCGAGATAGGCCCTGCCTGTGCCTGACCCATCAGTCTGTAGGCTTCCGGCGATACGTTGGAGGGTCCCCAAGTTCCGGCCAGTGCTTGCGCCGCTGTTTCCAACCCGGCCCTCCGAAGTCTTTCTGATTCTCTCCCGTAATATCCACCACCACGACCAGCCGCCGCTGCGGAGGAAGCTGCACGTTTCTGACCAGCTTGAATGGCCTCGGCAGTCTGGCCGCCTATCCCTTGCATCATCCCCGCACGCTTTTCGGGGGTCCACTGGGATTCGGCCAAGTACTGACCCAGCATTCTGTTGATAGCCTCGCTCTGCGCCTGCTGTTGATTGTATCTCATGAATCCGCCAAGGAGGTTGGACCCGACTCCGAGTGCGCCAACAGGGAGAGCAACCTTAGCCATTCCGGGAAGTCTTCTGTACCAATCCGTCATGTCTCCCCACCACCCCCCACCGCCACCGAGATTAGCCATTGAATACATAGGGGAATACGTATAAGGGGACGCTCCGGCTGTTAGTGCATTCTCCCACATCGGTCCGGGCGACAGAGCCTCAGATAGATTTAAAGGTGCTGACATAAGCTCCGACATAGCTGACGTTGTGGCTGACATCGGGGCACCAGAAAGTGCGGCGAGCTCCTCAGACGGGGTAATAAAACTTCTCGTAGCCTCTGCTCCGGCTCCGGCCCCGGCCCCTGCCGGAGCGGTTAACGCAGCGGCTTCAGCCGGTGTCAACCCGCCAGTGATGGCCCCACCTAATCCACCCGCAGGGAGAGCACCCGCTCCTAACTCTACTCCCGCTTGAGGAAGACCAATCGCTCCCATTTCAGCCGCCGAGAGCGGTGCAATACCCCCAGCGGAAAGAGGAATTGTTGCCCCTCCCGCTGCCGCCTCTCCTGTTCCCGCTAATTTCGCTCCAAGGTCCATCCCCTCCTCTAACCCAGCAGGCAAGGAAGAACCAAACATACTGGAGATGTACGGTGCAGCAAAGTAGCCGCCGACTGCCGGAGCCGCAATGGAGGCTACCTTTCCCAGTGCGCTACCAACGCTACTCCCGAATATCGGAGAGGTGATGGCTTCGACAGGTTTGCCAATCACTGTACTCACCACATCTCCCAATGCACCTCCGATAGCTGTGAACGGCTTGGCTATCGCCTTGAAAAAGCTACCGAATCCGAAGAACTCAGGGAGTCCTGTCTGGGGGTTTAGCGTTCCCGACCCGCCAAGGCGCATCAGGAGAGCCGCTTCTTCCGGGGAAATATGGGCAAGAAGGGAATCCCCGAACCTCCCAAGTTTTCTCGCCTTTTCAAGTTCTTTTCTCATGACACACCTCGTTTAATCGTTTTCTATCTCGAATTTAACACTCCAGGGACCGTACAAAGTGAGCTTTGTCAGTCCCTCCCCGTATATCTTAAGGAAGTACTGATACCCCTTGAAATTAGCCGGAAGATTGTCCAGTATCTGTACGGCATCATCAGTCCCTGTTATCGTCTTCACAGTATTGCCATCTTCCCATTCCCCTTGCCGCCATCCTACATCATCTTGAAACCACATTTCAAGACTTATCTCTGCACCATCAGAATCCAGATTATAGCGAAGTTCGCTCACGGTTTTGATATGGTTCACAATGGTCTGGTCCCCGCCGGACAGCTTATGGGTCTGCACCTCAACGTCTATCGGCTCCCCGGATAACGACCTCTTGTACACATACCCGTCGGAGGTGCCGATATAGAAATCCTTCGTGTCGTCATTCGACCACATGGCCGTCGCATTCAGTCCGGTCCACGTCGCACATCTCACATCCCCGGCTCGTCCCAGGTCCATGACGAGGTGCGTAAATTCGTTCGCACCTACAGTCGGGAACAGCACATGGTAGTATCTCCCGGATACCTTCCCCACACACTCGTCAATCCTGTCAATGTCGAGGTTGTTCACTATGTACTCCTCAATCTTGGTAGCGATGGAGGAGGTGGAGATATTCCCGTCGAAGAAGGCGATTGTAGGTCTCCCATCCGGGCTGAGGGATACAGACACCATTCCAGGGGGACTATCCAAAATGTCAAGTGACATCGGTGCCGCCACTCCCAGTTTGGCCGAGAAAGTCTTTCGATACGCCCAGTTATCCGGGTCGTCCTGCTGCTTCCGTATCCACGTGTGCGCCAGCGGTATCCAGAGGCTACTTCCCCACGTAATCAATCCTCTGGGAGTAACAGCCCCTGTGAATCCCGATACCCGAATGTCGTCGAAGTTGTTATCCTGGGTGGCGATGGGCATTATCACCTCGTTCTCCACTGCATCCTCTCCGGCGGCGGCCTCACTGTACCCCAACCTATGAGGGGTATTCGGGCATATCGTAAAGCACCGGCCATTGTGATAGGTCATGTACAATGCCGTGCTCGGTCCAGGGATGTAGTCTTCATTGACGGCTTTACCATTCGCGGCAAGCTGGCTGTCGGAATTATTGTCTGTATATGTCGTAGTAGTGTTATCTTCGATGGTGGCAACGTAGTAAATCCCGGCCAAGGCTCCTCCTGTCCCAGGGCCTCGATACAGCTTTCTATGGATAGTAGGTGCTGTTCCTGTCCATGCGGTGTATGTACAGACAGGGATAGCCGACCATGATATTTGTTGACTGGCTACTGTGACATCGGTACTTCCCGAAGATATTCCGGTCTCATACACCATCTTGTTAGGCCAGATTATCTTAAAGGATACGTACAGTTTGTAAGTACCGCTCGGCTGCCCTGCTCCCCCTGCGGCTCCCGAAGGTGCTGTTGAGGGATTCCCTA
>JAQTTS010000369.1 GCA_028710655.1 Dehalococcoidales bacterium | reverse complement strand
GTAGCGTTGAATGAGTGTGGAAAACACTCACACCGAAAATCTAAGGTTTCCTGGGGAAGGTTAATCCGCCCAGGGTTAGTCGGGCCCTAAGCCGAGGCCGAATGGCGTAGGCGATGGCAAACAGGCAAAATATTCCTGTACCACCGGCGAAGCGTTTGAGTGATGGGGTTACGCAGGAGTGAAAGGTCAGCCGGCGATTGGAAGTGCCGGTTCAAGCATGTAGAGGGGAATTCTAGGCAAATCCGGGATTCCATAACCTCGAGATGTTACGAGGAGGGCGTTAGCCCGTAAACTGGCCCTAATCATACTGCCGAGAAAAACCTCTAAGCGAGTTTTGCAGGTGTCCGTACCGTAAACCGACACAGGTAGATGAGGAGAGAATCCTAAGGTGACCGAGAGAACCCTCGTTAAGGAATTCGGCATAATGACTCCGTAACTTCGGAAGAAGGAGTGCCTCTTAGTATGCAATCGGACTTGCTCCGAAAGTTGAATGAGGCCGCAGAGAATCGGCCTGGGCGACTGTTTACTAAAAACACAGGTCTCTGCTAAATCGTAAGATGATGTATAGGGACTGACACCTGCCCGGTGCTGGAAGGTTAAAAGGAGGGGTTAGCCGCAAGGCGAAGCTCTGAATTGAAGCCCCAGTAAACGGCGGCCGTAACTATAACGGTCCTAAGGTAGCGAAATTCCTCGTCGGGTAAATTCCGACCTGCACGAATGGTGTAACGACTTGGGCGCTGTCTCAACGAGGCTCTCGGCGAAATTGTAGTTCCGGTGAAGATGCCGGATACCCGCAGTAGGACGGGAAGACCCCGTGAACCTTTACTATAGCCTGACATTGTGTTTTGGCATTTCATGTAGAGCATAGGTGGGAGACTACGAAGTGGGGGCGCCAGCCCCTATGGAGTCACAGGTGGAATACCACCCTTGGGATGTTGGAATCCTAACCAGGTACCTTGAATCAGGTACTGGAACAGTGTCTGGTGGGTAGTTTGACTGGGGCGGTCGCCTCCCAAAATGTAACGGAGGCGCCCAAAGGTTCCCTCAGTGCGGTCGGCAATCGCACGAAGAGTGTAAAGGCAAAAGGGAGCTTGACTGCGAGACTTACAAGTCGAGCAGATGCGAAAGCAGGGCTTAGTGATCTGACAGTAGCGCGTGGAAGCGCTGAAACTCAACGGATAAAAGGTACTCCGGGGATAACAGGCTTATCTCCCCCAAGCGTCCATAGCGACGGGGAGGTTTGGCACCTCGATGTCGGCTCATCGCATCCTGGGGCTGGAGAAGGTCCCAAGGGTTTGGCTGTTCGCCAATTAAAGCGGTACGCGAGCTGGGTTTAGAACGTCGTGAGACAGTTCGGTCCCTATCCACTGTGGGCGTAGGAAATTTGAGGAGAGCTGTCCCTAGTATGAGAAGACCGGGATGGACGAACCTCTGGTGTACCAGTTGTCTTGCCAAAGGCACCGCTGGGTAGCTATGTTCGGAAGGGATAACCGCTGAAAGCATCTAAGTGGGAAGCCCACTCCAAGATGAGATTTCCCCACCAGGACCCATGTAGACTACGTGGTTGATAGGCCGTAGGTGTAAGTGCAGTGATGCATTCAGCCGAGCGGTACTAATAGTCCGATCGACTTGACCGATTTTTTATAAAATCTCTTGCCACAAGGCAGATTTTATGGTTAATCATTAAATCAATTTAACTATTCATCATATTCAGAACTGATTTTCTTCCGGTGACTATGGCGGTAGGGTCACACCTCTTCCCATTCCGAACAGAGAAGTTAAGCCTGCCTGCGCCGATGGTACTGCTTGGGAGACCTTGTGGGAGAGTAGGTCGTTGCCGGGAGGTAATTTTTTAAGAGCGTTTGTACTTGTACAAACGCTTTTTTTATTTGTCAGGTCATTACTGCCTGTGTATGTTAGTATCATATAGCAGTATAACGATCAACTATCATCCTTCGTCAGGTTCCTATGCGTATCATACCCCTTATCATTTTCTGGGCTATTTTAATTATTTCCGGCTGTGAAAGCTCACGTTCCATGCTCATTATACAGAATTCCTCCTGGCCTGATGGCTCATGCATCACCCTGATGACAAAAAACCGTTCGTCAGTTCATACTACCTTGTACGGAAATCATGTGCGGTTCGACATCCAAAATAATAACTGGTATCTCGTCCGCGTCGCATCTCCCGCTCATGTTACATTTCTCTCCGATACACTACTCACTGATAAGGGTAACATATCGTTTGCTCTCCCGCCTCCAATTCCACGCCCCAGGATAGGTTCATGGAGACTGGGATGTGTTCTGTCTCAACACCTGCCCGACAGTCTTTATGAAGATTTCACCTCTATTGCCCACGGATCATTAACCACCATATCACCGGATTTACTGAACAATGAACGGCTTACCCGTATCGTAAGTGCGGCACATGTAAATAACATTGAAGTAACCGCACGTGTTCCGGTGACTGCCTCTGATACTCCTCAAATCCTCTCAATAGCTGATTCCGCAGAGGTTTACTGTGTCGATGGTGTTGTCGTTCTACCTGACAGCAGCCTTTGTGCCTCACCGGAGTTCGGGGGCTTTGTGCGGCAATTAGCCTCTTCTTTACACGAGAGGGGATTGACACTTGCAGTACAGTTCTTATCGGACTGCGGAGCGGACAGTATCATTATTCCCTCAGGAATACCGGAAGTTATGACTCTGGCTCCTCCACCGGAAACGCCCGACGAGCTTCGAATATCTTTTACCTGCGCCGGTATCCAGACATCTGTTACCACCGAGCGTATTGAAGAAAAGATAAACGAGCTTGTCCGTAAACATATCCCCCTTTCCCGTATAACTGTCGAGTTGATTCTCAGTGGATTCAAATTCAGATTCGGCGATAATGGCAACCTTGAACCTGAAAAACCGGAACAGGGAGAGATTCAGGATATTATCAGGGATTCCGGAGGATATGGAATTGTACGATTGAGAGACGGGACTCTCAGGCTTGGCTTTAAGGGTTCTTTGTATATTTTCGACGACTGTGAGGGGAGAGCGCAGAAAATCGGTGTCCTGAGAACCGATGCGC